>DQVU01000097.1 GCA_015661585.1 Methanothermococcus okinawensis
ATGACGATACTCTTATCTCTATCCAGGAAATGCCACCTCCTCATTGACACCCTCTATATAGGGATACTTCCTATATAGAGAGTGTCTCAGAGGCGGGATGGAGTGCAGATGAAAAAAGTGTTGAAATATAATATTTATGTTGTTCATTGTAGATATACTTAACTAATGTTTGTAAAAAAAGAGATATATATATTTTACGCCTTACACAAACTCTAAAAAAATAAAAAAGAAGTTAATCTACAAAAAGAGGTTGCAGATAAAATCTTACCCTATTGAATCTATTCTTAAACATACCTTCCAACTTCAATGGATATGTATCTTTAACAAACAAGGCTAAGGTTGGAGTTTTACTATTCTCAAAAACATTTAAGGCATCTAAAAGATGTTTTAACACATAAATAGCCGTTGTGCATTCTTCCCCATAACTAATACCTCTAACTCCTCCAAACCTTGAAGTAAGTTCTATTCTTAAATCATCTCCTTCTCCATCTCCTTCAAGTATCACTCTGTCTTTTTCGAAGGTTATTTTCAATGTTTCAGAGACTCCTCTAAATGACCTAATACTATTGGCTATTACGTCATAATCTGCAACTATATAATTTTCATATCTTATTACAGGCGCCCTACTAATAATATCTTTTATAGGACCTATTGATTTAATCTTTTGGTTATACTCCCTGGCTGTAGAATTCCCAATTATCTTAAAATATATTTGGAGATTTTTTAATTCTATTTCTACTTTGTCCTCAGAGTGCACAGAGACATCCTTCAAGAATTCCAAATTTAATTTAATATCTTTTTCTCCTTCAACATTGTATTCTTCAAAGTAACTAGAAGAGAGATAAATCTCTCCATTGATATCAAGGTTTTCATCCGTATCACTAATATATATACCAAATCTATCAAATATGATTAAGGGGGTAGGGAGCACGCGCCCGTAGGCTTTGAGGAAATTTATCAAATCCATTGCATCATGAGATACCAGTTTAATCATTTCTGATCACCCCCTTACTTTTACAATCCATTTCACCATCTTTGCAAACCTCCCTATAAACCTCCTCTAAGGTTTCGAGGAGCCTCTTGAAATCCTCTCTATCCAGCACCAGCGAGATAGTCCCAGAGATACACTCCCCATCTGGACATTCAAAAGTCTCAGTTACGTGGATCCCAACCCTTTTGGTGAATTCGTTATAAGAGATCCACACATCCTTACTAACAAACCCATTAAGGCCCTTGAACTTAATATACCAAATACCATTAGCCATTAGGGATCACCTCAACATATCCAGAATAATAAAAAGAATTAGGGAATTATTGCAATTTTTGTTAATCCTCTTTAACCTCTCCCAGTTCCTCATAAATCTCCTTTAGCGCCTTCCTGAATATCTCCACATCCTTTCCAGTGATAGCCATTCCCTGCAATCCCAGAAGTAATCTCTCTTCCTGCCCTTCCTCCCTGAAGTACTCGGAGACATAGACGAAGATTGCTCCAAGTTCAGGATCACGATACACCTCGAAATTTCTACTGATCCTTTTATCCACGGGATCCTTGATTGTAAAGATCCAGGCTTCTGTTGGCATATTACCACCGTCTCTTTAATTTTTATAATAATTAGAATAATCAAGGGAGATCCCTCTTCATCTAAAACCTCGGCACAACCTCAACTCCAGTATCTCTAATTCTGATCCTGAACAACTCCTTACCTCTCCCAAACCTCC
>DQVU01000092.1 GCA_015661585.1 Methanothermococcus okinawensis
AATACCAACAACAGGAGGAACATAATAGACAGTGATGAGCCCTGTATAATACTTACAACCTCAGGTATGCTAACTGGAGGTCCAAGTGTAGAGTACTTCAAGGCCCTAGCAGGAGATGAGAGGAACTCCCTTATCTTTGTAGGTTATCAGGCTGAGGGCACCCTTGGAAGGAAGGTGCAGAAGGGCTGGCGTGAGATACCCATAACTGGTAAAAATGGGAAATCTAAGGTGATAAAGGTAAATCTAGAGGTACATACCTTAGAGGGATTCTCTGGACATAGCGATAGGAGACAGTTGTTAAGGTATCTGAGAAAACTTAAACCTATGCCTGAAAAGATACTCATGGTTCACGGTGAGGCCTCAAAGTGTGTCGATTTTGCAAGTACCGCCTATAAACTCTTTAAGAAAGAAACAAGGGCTCCTATGAATTTAGATGCTGTTAGAGTGAGATAGATTCTGTAAAATGTCTGTAAAATAGTAATAATAAGATAACCCCTACTTTTCGTCATCTATTAAGATAGAAATTAAAACATTAACAGCCATGTTTTCCTTTTATAAGGTGTTGATCTCGATTTGGGATTCTGGAAAATGCCTATCTCCTCCCTACCTTAACCTCAACCACAATCAATATAAATAAGAGAGGTTTTCACCTTTTTTAGACGATTTGATATTGTAAAAATAATAAAAAATCCCAATAAAAGAGACAATCAATAAAAATAAAACCATTAGCTATACCTTTATCTCAGGATCTTTCCTGAATACTGAGATAGGATGAGGTCTGTCAAGGGTATAAGGGCCATCTCCCAGTTGTAGTTAGGAGATATTAGGGAGAACCCCTTTTCCTCCAATGTTCAGAAGTAGAGGAAAGATGTATTTATATTCGGGGTAAGAGTCTTTTTATTTTTAATTATTTTTATCTTATAATAATTATTATAATAATTATTATTTTTAATAAATTTTTTAATAGTATTTTTATATATAGTATCATTGACAATTATAAATCTAAAAAATGTTGGAGGTAGAGTATGTTTCTAACGATGGATGATTTCGATTTCAAGGGTAAAAGAGTAGCCTTGAGGGTAGATATAAACAGTCCTATGGATGTTAACAGTTATACCATCTTAGACGATACAAGAATTAGGGCCTGTAAGGATACCATAGAGGAGCTATCTAAGGAAGGGGCAAAAGTAGTTATATTGGCCCATCAGAGTAGGCCGGGGAAAAAAGATTTTACACCTCTCTATCCACATGCAAAGAAGTTATCTGAGGTTTTAGGTAGGGATGTCGAGTATGTAGATGATCTCTTTGGATCCCATGCTTTAAACACTATAAAAAGGATGGAAAATGGAGATATTGTACTACTGGAGAATGTAAGGTTCTACTCCGAAGAGGTACTGAAGGATTGGAATACCTGGGATGACTCTTTTCCAAAGAAACAGGGTAAAACTATAATGATAAAAAAGTTGTATCCTTACTTCGACTACTTTATAAACGATGCATTTGCAGCGGCACATAGGGCTCAACCATCCTTAGTAGGTTTAGCTTACTACATGCCTGCAATTGCTGGAAGGATTATGGAGAGGGAGATAAAGGTACTTAGTAAAACCTTGGAGGATCCTGATAAACCTTCAATTTTTATACTTGGAGGGGCTAAAGCTGACGACAGTATAGAAGTTATAAAGAACGTGTTAAAAAATAACTCTGCAGACAAGGTACTCACAACTGGGATTGTGGCGAATATCTTCCTTATAGCTAAAGGCTACGATCTAGGGCCTAACAGGGATACCATCGCCGATATGGGGTATTCAGATCTAATAGATGTTGCAAGGGATCTCCTAGATACCTATGGAGACAGGATAGAGGTGCCAGTAGATGTTGCATTAAATGTAGATGGGGAGAGGAAAGAGGTGAAGTTAAATATAAGGGAGAGAATTAACTATCCTATATACGATATAGGTAGCGAAACTGTAGAATATTACGATGGAATAATAAAAGAGGCTAGGACTATAGTTGCAAATGGACCTGCAGGTGTTTTTGAAAATAAAAACTTTTTAAAGGGTACTGCAGAGATACTAAAAAGTATGGTTAAATCCAAGGCATTTACGGTGATAGGGGGAGGTCATCTATCGGCGGCTGCCAGTATAGTTGGTGTTGCAGACAGAATAGATCATATCAGTACAGGAGGAGGTGCTTGTATACAATTCTTAGCAGGTAAAAAGTTACCTGTAATAGAGGTGTTGAAGAAGTCGTACAGAGAATACGTTGCAAGATAAAGTCTAAGAATTCATAATCTTAAATATTAAAATAAGTAGTTATGTTAATCAGAGAAACACTTAAAACCTGTCCAGTACACAATGCTCCTTTAATAAGGTTTTATGATTTATCCAGTAAATTGCTTTAGATTTTTCATTTTCATGAGGAATTTTTTAATAACGTACTCTGAAATATTTACAAATACCTACACAAATATGATTATTAATAGTATTTGTGTTATTTTGACAGTTTCAGGAAAGGAGGGGAGGAATGAAAGCACTGAACAGAATAAAATTAGGTATTCTAGTGCTATCAGTTATTATTTTTTCAGCTGCTTTGAGCCTAATGTACTTAGAGGGTTGGGATTTCTTTACAGCCCTCTACGTTACAGTGATCACCTTATCCACTGTAGGATACGGAGACATAACCCCTACTACTTTCTGGGGTAAGGTATTTACACTGTTGTACATAGTTTGTGGTGTTGGAGCGATGGCCTATACCTTCGCCTCCATCTCAGGATTCATAATAGAGGGGGAGTTGAAAAGGATACTAAGGTTGAAAAAGATGGAGAGTAAATTGAAGAATATCAACAACCACTATATAATATGTGGATTTGGAAAAATTGGAAAGGTAGTAACAAAGAAGTTTGACAATGCAGGTGTACCCTACGTAGTAATCGATATCGACGAAAAGAATCTAATGGAGGAAGCAGAAAATTACACAAATCTACTGTACGTTATAGGGGATGCTACCTTAGATGAGGTCCTAATAAAGGCTGGAGTAAAGAGAGCCAAGGGATTAATTGCAACAGTTAGTTCTGACGCTGAGAATCTATTTATCACCATCTCTGCAAGGGGATTGAATCCTAATCTATATATTATTGCCAAAGCCGAGGCAGAGACTACAATAGATAAACTTCTAAAGGCTGGTGCAAATAGAGTAGTCTCCCCCTACAGTATTGGAGGAATGAGAATAGCTGAGATGGCCCTGAGACCTGAGATATTGGATTTCGTATCTACTCTGATGGACGAGACTCACGATATGGAGATTGGAAGATTCACTGTCCATCCTGACTCAGAGGTTGTTGGAAAAACTCTCCATGAATCTAAGATAAGGCAGAAAAGTGGCGCCACAATACTGGCAATTATAAAAGATGAGGATAATGTAATCATCAACCCAAGCCCAGATGTTGTCTTAGAGGTCTATAATGTTATATATGCTTTTGGTACAAAGGAGCATCTTGAGAAACTTAAAAAGATATTAGGATGTCCTGAAGAATAGGATGAATTAATAATTATAGTAAAATTTATCTTTTTCTAGAATATCTCTGAGCACTTAGAGATAGGATGAGTTTCATCGTTGACAGCAGACTAAGAATAATCTTTTCTTTTTCTTTTAAGGTGGTTAAATCGTGTTTTCTCCTCTCTAATATAACCTCAATCTTGATTTTTGGAGGAAAATAACCCTCTGCATATTTTCTGATATAACTATGAAGATCTCTATATTATGAAAAGAATTTCCTATCTTATCTAAGTGTTCATTAAAGAACTTTATTATAAGAATAATTAAAATTAAAATAAAAAAAAATCCTAAAACTATCCTAAATAAGGAATATAAAAAAATAAAAAGTAAAAGAGTGAAAAAATTTTCTCTATTCTCCTTAAACTCTTATTCTCTGGGTTACATTTAGTACTGGAAAAGCGGGACAGGATTTTCCTTAATCCTTCTTCTTAGAAGTTTTTACCTTTTTATTAATTTTTGTTATTTTTACTATAATTAATTTTTATTATATTCTTTTAATTACTACTTTAATAGGAACTAAGGTTTAATAGTCATCTTTTAGTTATATTTTAATGGGAATTAAAGTTATAATAACTATATTAATCATAGAAACATTTTTAAATGAATACATAAAGTTTAAACACATCTATCAATATCTTAGAAAAATAAAATATATAAACAATATAACAAACCTTTTTAGAAGTAAAGTTGTCAAAAGGTGAAAACCTCATGAGTGGTACCTCTTATATTAAAAACACGGATTTAGAGGAGTTGAAAACAATAGCCAAAAAGATAAGGTACAATGTTGTAAAGATGATAGGATTAGCCAAATCTGGCCATCCTGGTGGCTCCCTGTCTGCAACTGATATTATAGTGGCACTGTACTACAAGATAATGAACCACGATCCAAAGAATCCGAAGAAGAGGGACAGGGATATCTTCGTATTAAGTAAGGGACATGCCTGTCCTGCACTCTACGCAGTTCTCGCAGAGTTGGGATACTTCGACAAGGAGGAACTGTGGAGGTTGAGGAAGGTTGGAGCCCTCCTCCAGGGACACCCTTCTATAAGTATCCCAGGGGTTGAGGCCAGTACTGGATCCTTGGGACAGGGTTTCTCAGTGGCTGTAGGGATAGCTTTAGGATGTAAATTGGATGGATTGAGTAATACCATCTATGTCCTCCTGGGAGATGGAGAGTGTCAGGAGGGGCAGGTTTGGGAGGCTGCAATGGCAGCCTACCACTACAAACTTGATAACTTAATAGGATTTGTAGATAGAAATAGACTCCAGATAGACGGTTGTACTGAAGATGTGATGTGCTTAGGTGATTTGAAGGAGAAGTTTAGAGCCTTTGGATGGGATGTATTTGAGATAGATGGGCATAACTTTAAGGAGATAATCGACACTGTCAACACTGCAAAGTCCTTAAAGAATGGCAGACCCAAGATGATCATAGCTAATACTATTAAAGGCAAGGGAGTATCCTTTATGGAGGGTAACGTAGGATTCCATGGTAAGGCTCCAAATGAGGAGCAGTTAGAGAGGGCACTTAAAGAACTTTCTTAATCACTCTTTTTAAATAATATTATTTTTAATAATTATAATTTTTACAGTATAATAACAAAAGGAGAAAGTATGGTGAAGATAGGGGCCTCTATACTCTCTGCAAACTACGGATATCTAAAGGAGGAGGTAAGAAAAGTAGAAGAGGCAGGTGTGGATTTTATCCATGTAGATATGATGGATGGGCACTTTGTACCTAACATAAGTATGGGTATAGGGATAGCCAAGTATGTTAAGAACATAACCTCTCTACCTACTGAAGTCCATCTTATGGTAGAAAATCCTGACATGTTTATATCTGTCCTTGCAGGAGATGTAGATATGATCTCCTTCCATATAGAAACCTGTAAATTTCCCTTTAGAACTATAAACCTAATAAAAGAGAAAGGCTCCAAACCTATAGTAGCCCTCAACCCTTCAACACCTATAAACACTATAGAGTACATCTTAGATGAGGTTTATGGAGTACTTGTAATGACTGTGGAACCTGGATTCTCGGGGCAGAAGTTTATACCCCAGATGCTCAAGAAGATAGATAGTTTAAAGAGACTTATAAACAAAGAAGGGCATAACGTCCAGATCTTTGTAGATGGAGGTATTAATTTAGAAACTGCCCCAAAGGTGGTAGAGGCAGGTGCAGATGTACTTATCTCCTCCTCTGCGATATTCAGTTATGGTAATGTAGAGGAGGCTGTTAAAAGACTGAGGGAGGCAGCGAGATTTAGACAACAGTAGAGGGTGAAGTTATGAGATACAAACTTGGTGAAAAAAAGGGTATGAGAACCGCCTACGGAGAGACCTTAGTTAAGTTAGGGAAAGAACTTCCAAACCTTGTAGTTCTAGATGCAGATCTCTCTGGATCTACAAAGACCGCCATGTTTGCAAAGGCATTCCCAGATAGATTCTTCAACGCAGG
>DQVU01000154.1 GCA_015661585.1 Methanothermococcus okinawensis
ATATGGTAGGAGGGGAGGCTATTGAGTTGATGTACAGGAGGAACAAAACCTACGCCCCTGTAGTTGAGGAGGGAAAACTTGAGGGATGGGTTAGAGCGTTAGATCTAATGGTAGGGTGTAAGCATTCAAAGGTGGAGGATCTCATGCTCTATGTTGATGAGATAAGAGTACTGGAGGAGGATGAAGAGATCTCTGAGGATTTAATAGATGAGATGATAGAGAAAGAGGTTGTAGGTTATCCTGTAGTTAATAAGAATAGGGAGGTGGTTGGTACTCTCTCGGTTTTCGATCTTTTGAGGTATTTCAGATTCTTTAAGTAATTAAACATTGGAGAGAATCTTGCCATCATCTCCGTTAGGATGTGGTTAGGCACTGGATACTCGAGGAATAAAGTGATTCTCTCTAGAATAGGCATTATAACTCCATCAAGGTGTCATTTGTTTATCTGGGGAGAGGATCCATTTTTCTAACTACAACCATTACCTAAACAGTGGGGAAAAGTGTAGAATTCTGTTGTTTCTCCTTAAAGATATGTTAATTCCAACAATTCATGAATAAAATCCTCTAATGAGGAATTACAACCTTTCTCCAGGTACTCCAGGTGTTTAGATCTTACTTTTTTATCCTTATAAGAAAACTATAAAAAGTATGTTAACTAAATTATTTAATATAATATAAAAAATGATCCCTATGAGTAATTTAGAGATATTCTACAAACTCCTAAAGAATTACTACAGTAAGAGGAGTAAGGAGTATATCACTTCAGAGGAGATGAATATAATAGATAACAACTGTGAATACTTAGGTATCCCTAAGATACTCTTAATGGAAAATGGTGGGAGATCTGTTGCAGAGGAGGTTTCAAAGTATCTAAAGGAGAATTATAAAAATAGAATCTACGTATTCTGTGGTCTTGGGAATAATGGGGGAGATGGGTTTGCAGCAGTCCGTCATCTAACAGATTACTGTAGTTTTGAAGATACTTTAACAGTTGTGCTCCTTGGAAGGGAGGAGTTTATAAAAACCTACGAGGCAAGGGAGAACTTTAAGACACTGAAAAATATAGCCCAGTTAGATTTTAGACTTAGTATTAAGGAGGTGCCATGTGTAGAGGGGATTTTGGAGGTAATAGATGAAATTGAGAATAACAGAGAGGATAATATAATTATTATAGATGCCCTCCTTGGAACTGGTATCAGGGGAGAACTTAGGGAGCCATTCAAAACCTTAGTAGATAACTTAAATAGGTTGAGATATAAAGGAAATGTTAAAATAGTATCTGTAGATGTTGAGACTAAAGGATTAAAGGGGGATCTGATAGTAACCTTCCACAGGAACAAGATGGAGAACGACATCAATAAAACAGTTATTAAAAAGATCGGTATTCCTACAGTTGCCCATTACGTCGTTGGTTGGGGAGATATGTACGCCCTCTCTAGGAGGGATCCAGACTCCCATAAAGGTGAGAACGGGAAGGTGTTAGTAGTAGGTGGCTCTAAGAGGTACTTTGGTGCACCGATACTCTCTGCCTTGGCATCTTCAAAGATCGTAGATTTAACAACTGTAGTCTCAGTTAAACCTACCATAGAGGCGCTGAGGAATTATCCACATCTCATAGGTTATGAGGTTGAGGGAGATTACCTAAATGGAGATTGTATAGATGAGGTTGTGAAACTCTCCAAGGGTTATGATGTGGTGATCTTAGGAAGTGGTTTAGGGGTAAATGAGGATACTAAGGAGTTTGTAAATGAGTATCTAAATGAGATCGGAGATAAGAAGGTAGTTATAGATGCAGATGCCATAAAGGTTATAGACTATAGGGATTTTGAGTTTAAGGAGAACTTTATATTTACTCCTCATAGGAGGGAGTTCGAGTATATGGGGATAGATCTTGAGGATCCTACTTCATTGGAGGATGTGGAATCCACCATACTCCTAAAGGGTAGGTATGACATAATTTTTAACAACGAGAGGATAAAGATAAACAAAAGTGGTAACGTAGGGATGACTGTAGGGGGTACTGGAGATGTACTCTGTGGTATAGTAGGTGCTCTCTTCTCTAAGAACGATGGGTTTATCTCTGCATGTTGTGGAGCCTATATAAATGGACACGCAGGGGATATGCTGTTAAGTGAAAAGGGATATTACTACACACCTATGGATCTCATAGAGTGTATTCCTAAGGTACTTAGTATGTTTTAGGAGGGATATTATGGAGAAGGAGTACTCAAAGGGAGATCTGCATATCCATACCAAATATTCAGGCATAATGAAGTATATGGGGTTGAAGTTTCCAGACTCTGTAGAGGAACCGAGGAACGTTATAAAGTACGCCAAGAAAAAGGGCCTAAGTGTTATAGCAGTTACAGATCACAACACAATAAGAGGTGGATTGGAGACTCAAAAACTTGAGAGGGAGTTTGGGGTGGAGGTTGTTGTTGGAAGTGAGATAATGACTAAGGATGGGGAAGTTATAGGATTGTACTTAAATGAAGAGATTCCCAGAGGGTTCTCTGCAGAGGAGACTATAGAGTTGATCCATGAACAGGGAGGGTTGGCAATAGCACCCCATCCCTACAGCCCCATATGTAATGCCCTGGGAGATAAGATATTTCAGCTGGATCTAGACGGCGTAGAGGTATTTAATGCCTATCACAGGGACGGTATAATTAACAACATAGCCCTTGAGAAGGTTATGAAGAACTACCATAGGAAACCTGTAGCCTTCATAGGGAGTAGTGACGCCCATCTGGCAAAGATGGTAGGTAACGGACTCACATACTTCGAGGGAACCTCTAAGGATGATCTCTATAAAGCAATTATAAATAGAAAAACTACCTACGGAGGTAATCCCACACCTCTTTGGGATATAATACTCTGGAGTTACAAAGTTGTCTATGAATCTGAGAAGAAACTTATTAAATCCATGTTCTTTAAGGAGGAGTTGAATATACCATTTTATAAGAAAATCCTTGCAATGTTCAGCGGACTGTTGTATATCGGTACCCCTCTACCTTTTATCTCGGGGATTCTTGGTAATTACTACCTTAAGAGGAAGGCTAAGAGTAAGTTAAAGGAAGTGTATATCTAAAAAATAATAATAATAAAAATTAAAAGGTAAAAGTAAAAAAAATAAAAAGAGAAGAATAAAAGTTAATAGAAATTTTATCCTCTTCTCTAATGCTCAGTGTAAGTCAGAGAATAACGGCAGATTTTACTTTTTATTTGTATTAACTCTTTATTAGGTATTAACAATTTATAATTTTTATTATTTTTCTCGAGATTCCCAGGATTATTGTTTCATCTCAAGAACATAACGTTATAAACTATAAATAAAAATAATTATAGTAAAAAGATAAAGAAATAACAGAAAAGGCAAAAACTCTTAAGAAGAAGGAGGGTTA
>DQVU01000052.1 GCA_015661585.1 Methanothermococcus okinawensis
AGATCTTCAAGTGAGGATATTTCACCTAATTTAGCCTTTGTACTTGCTAAAACTGTGGCTAACTCTAAGGTTTCTTCAAGTTCTTTCTCTTCTAAGGGATTATCTCCTCTACAAAGGTAAAGTATGTAGTAGAGTGTATGAACCTGTACAACCTCTAAGTTACTGTAACTCTCAAGGAGTATTTTTGAGGCGTAAAGGATATCCTCCAACAAACTGTTTTTTATTATATGCTCACTTAGATCTTCGTAGCCCATAACGTGGATAACGTTGGCTATCTCAGTCTCATCCATTCCTAAGGAATCTACCTTAGAGACTATTTTATCTACAATCATCTTCCTAAGTCTCTTACTCTGGATAGAGGCAAACTCTACGTGTATCTTTATATTTTTGTTCCTTCTCAGTAAGTCTATATCCTCCTGGGCCCTCTCGATGTAGTAAAGATCATCTTTTCCATCTGAGTATTTCTCCTTTATTCCTTGATATCCTGAAAGGATGGCACAATCTACCATCTCCCCAATTTCCGGTAACTTCTCTTTTAGATCATCCCTAATCTCTATCCTAAAACTGTCAGGCCTTGATGCGACAATGAGTCTGTTTGCATAGGGTGTTTTTATCCTTTCCTCCCCAAGAGAAAACTCCAAATCCTTTCTATATTCAAAGATACGATTTATCTTTAAGGGATCTTCCTCTCTGTACACCTCTATAGGTTTTCTCAGGATGAGTTTTCCATTGGCAACTGTAGGATAGAGTAGGTTATCACTGTTGTTAAACATCTCAGCCTGCTTCTTTGATAGGAGAGGTATGTAGGCTATAATTCTCCTCAGGTTTAATATAGATAGTAGGTTGGAGATTATTCCTACTTGCCCTCCTATCCTCTCCTCATCGTACTCTATACTGTCGAACCATCTATTTAGGGATTCATCCTCTACCATGGGTACCTCAGCAGGTTTTCCATACTTCATACTGTGTATTAGCCTTCCCATGAAATCTAAGGGGCTTTTTATCTTTCTAGGATATCTTTCTATACTTTTCAGTATCTCCCCCACTGGGAACTGATTTATTAATTCTTCCACCTCTTTTCCATCTTTAAAGATCTTTATAGCATCTACATTGGCATTGTAGGCTAAGAATATACTGATGTTAGAAAAACTCTCTATAAGTTGTAGGATTTTAGTGTATTGGATTTCTCTGTCCTTCATATCTTTCACCAAGATCGAGTAAAGAAATTTAATACTCAGTAATTTATCTCATTGTAATAAATTTTTTGTCTCGACTTAATTATTTTCTGCTATTGTTTATTTTTATAATATTTGTGCTTATTAATTTTTATATTGCAAATCTTTGTTACTCTTGGGTTTTATTATTCTAATAATTAATTTAATGAAAATTCCACAATCTTTTCTCAGTACTCATTGAACATCCTAAAGATAAAATAGGTAAGATGTTTTTATCCCTTCAGCGAGTTCCTTTACATATTAATCAGATTTCATGGGAGGGAAAGAGAACCATAAATTATTTTTAAAGATTAATACAGTAAAAAAATAATAAAAAACAGAATTCTCAAGATTATTAAACCTCCTAAAAGAGAAATTAGAATCTATACCTAATGTATTCCTAAGCACTGAAAAATAAAATTCATGATATTATCGATATATTCAAAAATGAGGGCCGGGACCGGGAATTGAACCCGGCTCAGGGGATCCACAGTCCCCCAGGATGACCACTACCCCACCCCGGCCACCCATACCTGTTAAAAAAATGGTGCAGGGGAGG
>DQVU01000125.1 GCA_015661585.1 Methanothermococcus okinawensis
AGGGGAATACCTACAGTCCATGTTGTATATGGAAAACCTATGGCTATCCTTGCAGGGGATCTCCTCTATGCAAAGGCATTTGTTGCAGTATCTGATATAAGGGATCCTGAGAAAGCTCATGAAGTATTAAAGGTACTCTCTAAATCCTGTGTAGATGTATGTGTTGGGCAGGCTATGGATATGGAATTCGAGGAGAGGGAAGATATTACAATGGAGGAGTACTTAAAGATGATCTCCAAGAAGACAGGTGCCCTGATTGTAACCTCTGTGGAGGTTGGTGCTATAATGGGGGAATGTTCCCCTGAAGAGAGGGAGGCTTTGAGGGAATACGCCAAGAGGATAGGTTTAGCGTTCCAGATACAGGATGATATCTTAGATCTAGTAGGTAATAAGAACAAAATAGGGAAACCTATAGGGAGTGATATAAGGGAGGGTAAGAAAACTCTCATAGTTATACATGCCCTTCAACATCTACCAGAAGATAAGAAGAATAGACTCTTGAAGATCCTTGGAAAGGGAGATGCAAAAGATGAAGAGATAAAGGAGGCTATTGAAATATTGAGGGATTCTATAGAGTTCGCCAGGGAGATGGTAAAGAAATATATTACAGAATCCAAGGAGTACCTGAAAATATTTGATAAAGACAGGAGAAAGAAGTTGGAAGATATAGCAGATTTTATAATGGAGAGAGTTTATTAAAAGAAGGGATAATACTCTCTCTTTATCGTTGGCACTTCTGAGAGGCAGTCTAAGGTTATAGAGTTCAGTAGGTATCCATCCATACCCTTTAGATTAACTAGGAGACATCCCTTGATAGTTACCTTGATATCAGGTGCCCTCTTCCCCATCTCATCTACTAGAAGTAGGAGATCTCTAACTCTTCCAACACCTTTAATATCGCAGATATTCTCCAATCTCTCCCTGTTTCCATTATGGACTATCAACTGATGCACCATTATTTCTTTAATCTCACTTTCCCTACTTAACATCTCCGAGAGTTCTATCAACTCCTCCCTGTTGAAACTCGGAATATATACACATCTCACTATTGTATAGAGATACTTAGATGCCAGTTTTATATTCTCAAGTACTCTTTCGAAAGTTTTAGATCCAGTTATCCTCTCATGAGTCTCTGGTGTGGAGGCACTTAGACTTATCATGATGATATCCAGCCCTAAATCTTTAAACTCTTTTATTAATTCCTTATTTAGATTTACACCGTTCGTCTGAAGATCACACCTTAAGTTAAGGGATTTTGTAAATTCAATAGCTTTTTTAACCTTCTCTGGATAGAGTAGAGGTTCTCCGTACTGACTTATAGTTATGGCGGTGCAGTTTTTAGTATCTGGATTCTTAGGATCTATACCGTATATTCCCTCTTTTACCCTAACTAACCTGGAGTAGCAGAATATACAGTTATGTTGGCACCTCTGGGTGATCTCTATAGAGGGATGGTGGTAGGGATTTGGATTGTTTATATCTAAACCTTGACAACCTATACAGTGTTTTGAAACTTTTAGATTCTTTACAATATTTTCTAACCTATCACAGATCTCGTTTCTGAGAACTATCTTGATGGTTTCACCTTTTTTATTTGTTAATATTATACAAAAGAGTACCTTAAATGCTTTTTTTCAAGAATTTTGATTTTATTATCTATCTCTATAATGGAAAAATAACTAAAAAACGTTCTTGGGATAAAAAGAGAGTTTGCAATAAAAAGAATATACCTAGAAGAGAGAATATATTCAAAAAATTAAATATTAAACCTTAAACTTACTTACATTCTCAGAAACCTCTTCAGATATCTTGGCAAGTTCATCAATAGCTTTACTAACCTCCTCAACAACTCCATTCTGCTCCTCAGCACT
>DQVU01000089.1 GCA_015661585.1 Methanothermococcus okinawensis
GGAATACACCATGTACGAGATTGCACAGATAACTAGGGCAAATCAGGCAAAGGTATTGGGACTTAGCCCAGAGAGAGGACACTTGGGAGTTGGAGCTATAGCAGATATCGCCATCTACGAGATAGGACCTGAGGAGAAGGATCCAAAGGTTATCGAGAGGGCATTTAGATACGCTAAATACACATTCAAGAGGGGAGAGATAGTTGTTAAAGATGGAAACATAGTTAAGGAGGTATTTGGAGATACCATATACGTAGATGTGAAGATAGATGAGACATTAGAGAAGGAGTTGATGAAAGACTTAGAGGAGGTATTTAAGAAAAACTACACTGTCCAGATGGAGAACTATAAAGTTTCAGATCATTTAGCTAACAGTTGGAAGGTTATCCAGATAGACAGCTCTGAGATCACTTAATTATTTTAAAATTTTTATTATTTTTATAATAAAAATAGGTGAGAGGATGGAAATTATACTCACACTTAAGGAAGATATAATAGTTCCAGTGGAGTTAGATGCACTGCTTCCTGAAAAGTTGCAGAATATGGAGGTAGAGGAGATAAAGAATATAAAGATACCACAGGGAAGGACCACTGTAAAGGTAGGGGAGTTATTCGATGTTGAGATAGGAGAGAGTGATATACCAAAGATGACAATAAAGAACTCCTCCATTAAGTTAAAGAGGGTTGGAGAGGGAATGACCACCGGGGAGATAGTAATAGAGGGAGATGTTGGCATGTATGTAGGTGCAGAGATGAAGGGGGGTAGGATAGTTGTAAATGGAAATGCAGATAACTGGGCTGGCAGGGGAATGAAAGGGGGAGAGTTGATAATAAAAGGAAATGCAGGGAATTACGTAGGTTCTGCCTATAGAGGGGGATACTGGGGAATGTCTGGAGGGACTATAGTGGTGGAAGGAAACGCCGGTCATGAGATAGGGGAATATATGACTGGTGGTAAGATACATATAAAGGGGAATGTAGGATACTTTGCCGGTATCCATGCAAAGGGGGGACTTATAGTAATAGATGGAGATGTCCCTGGTAGGTTAGGTGCAGAGATGATAAAGGGAGCTATTGTTGTAAATGGTAGAGTCTCTGAGATACTACCCTCCTTTAAATACGAAGGTATAGTTGAGAATCCCATTATAAAGATAAAGAAAAAAGATGAGGGAACTAAGATAGAAGGAGTCTACCACATGTTTACAGGAGACTATGTAAATAATAAACCTAAGGGACAGTTGTACATATCTGTAGATAGGAATCCCCATTTAGGATAAAGATGGATTACCTATTATCTATTTTTATTGATTGATAAATAAAAGAGATAAAAAACTCTTAAAAAGAACAGAGATCCTATCTTATTTTTAACTACTCTCTCCACCCCTCCTCTCCAATAAGGGGAACAAATGCAACCTCACACAACTTTTTCTCAAATATTTTACCACCTCTTTTTTCTAAGAGTATTAACTCCTGAATTTCCCTACCTACGGGTGCTACTATCTTTCCACCATCCTTCAACTGATCTATTAATGGTTTAGGTATTTTTGGACCTGCAGCTGTAATGTATATCCTGTCGTAGGGAGCGAGAGGAGGGTATCCCAAGGTGCCATCTCCACATACAACTATCACGTTGTCATAGCCTAACCTCTTAAGTACCTTCTTAGCCCTCTCAGCCAATTCAGGTATCCTCTCTATGGTCACTACTACCCCATCTTTCCCAACAATCTCGGCCACGACGGCAGCATGATATCCTGAACCTGTACCTACCTCTAAAACCTTCTGCCCCTCCTTTAGATCTAAAGCTTCACACATCATACCTACCATATGTATTGCAGATATGGTCTGACCATACCCTATACTTAGAGGTGTATCTACATAAGCATACTCCTTCAACTCTTCTGGTAGGAATTCCTCCCTTGGAACCTTCAAAAGAGCCTGGATAACTTTTTCATTTCTTATATATCCTTCCCTCTTTAACCTCTCCACAACTGGAATCATCTCTTTTATAATCTGCATAATTTCCCTCTTTTCTATTCAACAAGTAACTATATACACTCACAACAATTAATATAAGAGAAGATATTTTGTACATATTAGATAGTCCAAAGACATCTGCAAGGTATCCCAATACTACAGCACCTAGGAACATCCCAATATTTAAACTTGTGGTAAATAACCCCATGGCTACTCCCTTTTCCTCCATACCTACTCTCTTCATAGCCAGGGAATTTACAGCGGGAAGATACATGGCTCCACCGATGGCCACCAATTCTAAGGCTGAAAACATCTTGAGAATAGGAGGGAGGGCTGTGAAACATAGGGGAAATATGGAAAGTAGGTAGAATCCGACTGCACTGAGGAGAAGTCCCCCACACACTAATAAAGTCCCATATTTACCACTCCTATCGTATATCTCCCCAAATTTCTTTTGGAGAGCACCCATAGTTAAATTTGTAGAGGCTATTAAGACCCCAACCTCATCTAATCCCATATAACTACTGACGTATACTGCCAGGTAGGCAATAATACCAGTATTTACAACGTAGTATATTAAGTTTATAATACATGCAGAGAAAAAGTACCTATCCCTTAAAAACTCCATAGAAAAAAATCTTCTTTTAACAGGTATCTCGTATTTTACTATAAGTTTTGAGACGTATGTAAAACTTCCATCCCTATTTATCTTTATATTCTTCAATTTAAAGAGACATATTAAGAAAGATACAAAACTTAAAACACCACAGAAGTAGAAGGGCGCTTCTATACCGTACCATTTTGCAATTGCACCTCCTACCAAAGGTCCCAGGGAGAAACCTAAAGGTAGTGCAGAGTTGAATAGCCCCATATACTCTCCAAGTTTTTCCTTAGGTGCCACTGTGGCAACATAGGCCCCAGCCACAGGGTTTATAAGTGAGGAGGATATTCCGTTAAGTACTCTTAACACTATCAGATGTATCACAGAATTTGCAAGAGGATAGAGTATAGTGAAGAAACCATAAAGGAAAGTACCTATTAACAGAAATATCTTCTTACCGTATCTATCTGAGAAATACCCTACAGGTATCTGTGCGAGGGTCCTTGCAAGTGCAAATGAACCAAAAATAATACCAATTTCGAAATTTGATGCCCCAAGTAGTTGAGCATACTTTGACATCAGTGGAGCTATTAGACCTATTCCGATCATAGTTATAAAGGATATTAACCACAGTATAATTACAGTCTCTGTAGGATTGTACATCTCTTTCAACGTATTCACCATTTGGATAAATAACCTTATGATAGAATGAAAATTTGATAGAAACATTTAAATATTTAAACTGTTATATTATATAGGTAGATGATAATTGATAGAGATGTATCACTTTGAACTTGTGGAACTGATAAAGGGTAGTAAAATAATATAAAATTATTAATTTAATTATGATAATTAAAATTTTAATTTAAAAATAAAGGAATTTACATCATAGCATCTAACTTCTCCTTCAATATCTTAACAACCTTCTTAGGTTCTGCCCTTCCCCTTGTTAACTTCATCACCTGGCCCATTAGGAAGTGGATGGCTACTTTATTTCCATCTAAGTAATCTTTAACAGCCTTTGGATTGTTTTTTATAGCCTCCTCACAGGCTTTTACAAGGACATCGTCCTCGGTGATTACAGTTAGCCCCATCTCCTCTACAATCTCCCTTGGAGACTTCTTCCCCCGATGTTCTACCATTATTTCGATAACCTTTTTACCGATCTTCTGACTTATGGTGTTGTCGGTGATCAGTCTTATAAGTTCCGTTAGATGTTCAGGTTTTAGATTACTCTCTAAGAAGTCTATCTTGTTGTACGCCAAAACCCTCTTTAACTCGTTCCTTATCCAGGTTACTGCAAGATTTACATTTCTCTCATTCACTCCTAAATCATGGACAACCTTCTCAAAAACTTCGGCAAGGGCTAAATCAGAGACTAAAACCTTAGCGTCCTCTTCCTTTATCCCATACTCCCTTATAAACCTCTTCTCCTTCTCAAGGGGAGTCTCTGGCATCTGGGATTCTACATCTTTAACCCATTTCTCGTCTATTACAACAGGCTGAATATCAGGATCTGGTATATACCTGTAGTCCTCTGCAGTCTCCTTCGTTCTCATTGCCCTTGTGATCATCTGGGACTCCATAAATGCCCTAGTTTCCCTCTTAACCTCCCCTCCCCTCTTCAGGATATTCTTCTGCCTTATGAACTCGTACTTTAGAACCTTATAAACCCCCTTGATAGAGTTGATGTTCTTCACCTCTACCCTGTTCCCCTGGATACCCCTGTAGTTGACGGAGATATTCACATCTGCCCTCATGGTACCTTCTCCCCTGAGGTGCCCGATGTATCTAAACAACCTCATCAACTGTTTCAGAAACTCCCTCGCCTCCTCGGGAGATCTTATATCTGGTTCTGTGACGATCTCAATTAACGGGATTCCACTTCTGTTGAAATCTACGAGGCCTAAATCAGGTTTGTACTGCCCAGGATCTTCCTCCAGGTGTACCTCTGCTATCCCAACATCTAAGAACCTCCCATTTACACCAATGGGGATAGTTGTCCTCTGATAACCACTTGGTAGATCTGGGTAGTCGTAGTGTTTCCTCTGGAAGTAGATATCTTTATCAAGTACTATCTCACAGTTTAGCATCTTTGCTACCATGATGGCTATATCTATAGCCTTTTTATTTGGGGGCATAGGCCTTGCGCCAGGGAGTCCCATACATACAGGACATACGTTGGTATTTGGAGGTACCTCGTTGTAATTGGTTGGACACCTACAGAACAGTTTAGATCTAGTCTCCACCTGGACGTGTATCTCTAAGCCACACTTCATAGTAGTTTCCCCATCCATAAGGAATCACCGTAGTATTTTTTTATATATCAAAAATCTTAGTTAAATCTTAAAAAAATTATTGTTGATTATTAATAAAAATTATTATAAAAATATTAAAATTAAGAATTAACCAGACGATGATGATAAATAATTTACTCAAGGTAAAAGGAGGTTGCTACTCTATACATACACTTCAACATTATATAGCATCTCTATATTTTCTTCAAATATTAATTCTTAATTAAAAAATAGATATTTTATTCCTATTTTAGGAACAAAAGTTGATACTTAATGTATTTATACTATAACATTCAAAAAATATTATTGGTGATTTAATGAATAAACCTCTATTTAAATCATCCACCTCAACCTTAACCTTGGAAAATATAATGTGTTGTATATTTAATATAAAACCTTTAGATGTTGCTGTATATTTCATACTCTTGAAAAATGGGCCTTCCAAGGTGAGTAGAGTTGCAGAGTTGTTAAATAGGGACAGAAGTACAATCCAGAGATCTGTACAGAATCTAATAAACGTAGGTCTTGTAAGGAGGAAGCAGGTGAATCTTAGAAAGGGGGGTTATTTCTACAGATACGAGGCAATTCCCTTCAATGAGGTGAGGTGTAAATTATTAAGAACTATGGAGGAGTGGTGTGACCAGGTTAGAAGATGGATAGATGATATAGATAATAAGGATTTGGAGGAGTATATCGAAGAATATATTAAAAATAAAAGATAAAGGAGGTACTATGAAAATAGTATTCTTAGGAACAGGTTCTTCCATACCTACAAAGAAGAGAAACCAACCCTCAATAGCACTTAAATACAACGGAGATGTACTCCTCTTCGACTGTGGAGAAGGTACTCAGAGGCAGATGGTCCATACAGACATCTCTCCTATGAAGATAAAGCATATATTTATTTCACACCTCCATGGGGATCATATACTGGGTATCTCAGGTCTTCTACAATCCATGGGGCTGGGCAAGAGGAGAACTCCTATCCATATCTACGGCCCTCCTGAAACTGAGGAGGTAATAAGGAGTATGATGAGATTAGGTTTCCATACAACCTTCGATATACATATACACGAAATTCCCAATGACAGTCCCCAATGTGTTTTAGATGGGGAGAGGTATCAGGTGTATTCCTATCCTATGAAGCACTCAGTGCCTACATTAGGTTACATATTCAAGGAGAAGAAAAAACCGCAGTTAGATATAAAGAGAGCAATTGAGTTAGGAGTAAAGATGGGCCCAGATCTGAGGAGATTGAAAGAAGGTTATCCAGTGATATCCAAGGATGGTAAAAAGGTGTATCCCGAGGACGTTCTACTTCCTCCAAAGAGGGGGATATCTGTAGCCTACAGTGGAGATACCTTACCAGTTAAGGGCTTTGGAGAATTCATAAGATCCTTAGATTGTAGAATACTGATCCACGAGGCTACCTTTGACAGTACTAAAGAGGACCATGCCATTGAAACCATGCACTCCACGGTAGAGGATGCCATAAACATTGGATGTATTGGGAAAGTGGAGAAACTTATACTCACCCACCTCTCCGCAAGGTATGACGATGAAACAGAGAATTATCTAAGGGAGGTTGAAACACTTAGGGAAGAGAAGGGTATAGATGCTATAGTTGCAGAGGATCTTATGGAGTATCCACTTATCTCTAAAGGGGAAGGAAACATAGGAGTTAACGTCAGTTGTCACCTAAAAGCTTCTAAGGTGATCCTCTAAATATCTGTATAGATCCCCTCCTTTTATCACTTCATTGTATATCCCATATACAAAATTTACGTCGTAATTTCTACTCTTCAGGAACTCCCTAAACACCTCATCAACATCTGTATTAGTGATATTCAATATTTCCTCCTCAGTAATCCCATCTAAGTAAGTTATCCTGTTATAGAGAGTCTTCTTACTTTTCAGTGCCCTCTCCAACCTCTCAGATAGATCTCTAAGAACGGAGCAGATAACCACAGGTTCATCCTTAGATTCTAAATTTTCAAGGAATCTTTTAAAGGATTTTTCATCTGTTATACCTTTATCCACTACAAAATCCCTACATTTTATATTTATCCTTTCTATATCTCCTATATCAAAGTCCCCTCTACTAATATCTACTAAATAGAACCCTTTTCCATTTTTTTCATAATCCTCATATTCGTCGTAGGTATATATCTCTGTGGAACCACTGTAGGCAAGAATCCCCCCTCTCACACATTTTAATATCCTCTGGTGTATATGTCCTCCAGCGTAGTATTTAAATCCCGGGGGAAGATCCTCTAACTGTATCTCGTAGGTTGGAAGAGTTGAGTAGGAGTATAGACTCTGATGGAAGAGGAGTATTCTATCCCTGTAGTCCTTAGAGGTCACTTCTATCATCTTGTAGATCTCATGGAGTGTATCTATTTTACTTCTCGGAGTAAAATCACTACCTCCTATAAACACCTCCCTACCCTCTTTTTTAAATATGTGGTACTTCTTTCTAAAGAACGTCTTGAAGTAATCATCTCCCAAAACTTTTTTAAGTATTGTAAAGGGGGATTTCTTAAAATCTCTCCTAGGTTTATCATGGTTTCCATGGATTATATAGATAGGTATCTTATGTTCCATCAATTTCTTGAAACCTTCTATCGCCGTATAGAGGGCATTAACTGAGGGCTCAGGGTGTTCAAATAGATCTCCAC
>DQVU01000120.1 GCA_015661585.1 Methanothermococcus okinawensis
CGGTCTCCTTAAACTCCTTAAACCCCTTCCATATTGCACTTATGTTCCCGGCATTTCCCACAGGCACTATAACCATATCTGGCACCTCCCAATTTAACTGATCGCATATCTCAAAGCCTATGGTTTTCTGCCCCTCCAACCTGAAGGGATTTATAGAGTTAAGGAGGTAGAGTTTTCTGTCCTCTGCAAGTCTCCTTACCATCTCCAGTGCCTCGTCAAAATTCCCCCTGATCTGGATCACCTTTGCACCGTAGAACATAGCCTGGGCAAGTTTTCCAAGGGCTACCTTTCCCCCTGGAAGTAGCACTATACATTTCTTTCCAGCCCTTGCAGAGTATGCTGCAAGGGAGGCAGAGGTATTACCGGTAGAGGCACAGCCAACAACATCTATACCTAATTCCTCTGCCTTAGTTACCCCTACAGTCATACCCCTATCTTTAAAACTTCCAGTTGGATTAGCACCTTCGTTTTTTACATAGAGTTCTTTTAACCCCAACTCCTCACCTAAGTTCTTACACCTGTATAGAGGAGTACCTCCCTCCTGGAGGGATACTATACTCTCTGGATTTTCTACAGGCAGGTACTCCAAATACCTCCAAACCCCAATTTCCCTCTTTTTAAGGTTCTCCTTAGATACCTTATCCTTAATCTCCTCGTAATCGTAAACTATCTCCAACAACCCTCCACATTGGCAGGTGTATATTATATCATCTATGTGGTACTCTTTCCCACAGGATATACATTTCTGTATCATTATACCCCCTACATTCAAATATAAAATTTTTATATATTTAAAATTATAATTATTACTTTCAAGATAAATCTAAATTTATATTAATATTAATTTTGCTATTAGTATTTATACTACTTACATTAGGATTAATAACACTTTATAAAATTTTTTCGGTGGTTGTATGGATACTGATAGATTGGTAAAGGAGATACTAAAGAAAATACCTCAGGAAGAACTTGAAAGGAGAATAGAAAAAAAGATAGAAGAAAGTGGTGGATTGATAAGTAGGGAAGCTGCAATCTCCATTATAGCCAGTGAATTAAATATAGACATAGATGATTATGGAGACGAGGAGGAGTTCAACTTCTCTATAAAGGATATATCTGAGGGGCAGAGTAACGTAGAGATAACTGGAAAGATAGTAGATATATCAGATGTAAGGGAGTTCAGGAAGAGGGATGGAACCCTTGGAAAGGTAAGGAATATCACAATTGCCGACAACACGGGGACTATTAGATTGACACTCTGGGATGACAAGGTGGAACTGGTGGAGGATTTAAAGGTAGGGGATGTAGTTAGAATAGAGAACGCCTATGTAAGGAAGTGGAAGGATAGAATAGAGTTAAGTAGTGGGATTAACTTCACAATAGAAAAACTTGAGAGATACAGGGAGGAGAATTATCCTGAGATAAAGGAAGTATATACTGTAAGAGAGCTTATGCCCGATATGAGGGTTAGGGTAAAGGGAGAGGTTATCACAGTCTATGAGAAAAGAGAGTTTAAAAGGAGAGATGGCACCCCTGGAAAGGTAAAAGCCTTTATATTAAGAGACGATACTGGAGTGGTAAGATGTACCCTCTGGGACGATCTAAGTGAGGTAGAGTTAAACATTGGTGATATAGTAGAGGTTAAGGGATACGTTAGGGAGGGGATGAGGGGGTTAGATATACAAGTAGATAGTATAGAGATCTTGAAGAAGGGAGAAGCTGTAGAGAGTCCTATCGTAGATACCTCTCAACTACCTAACTATATAGGGGAGATGGTATCTATAAGGGGAAGGATTCTCCGTATATCTTCTCCAAGGACTGTTGAATTTGAGGACAGAGAGAGCAAAGTACAGGATGTTATACTGATGGATAAATACGGAAAGGTTAGAGTATCTTTCTGGGGCGGAAATATCCAGAAGTTGAAAGATGTAAAGGAAGGAGATACTGTACTTATCAGGCACTGTAAGGTGAAGTCCTACCTTACACCAGAGGGGGAGGAGTTTATCACCCTCTCAGCCCAGTCCCACTCTGAGGTAGTAAGGGATGAGACTGTAGAAGTTCCAGATTACTCTGAGGAGTTGATTAAAATAGGAGATATCAGATACTTAGATGAGAGGTTTAAAAGGGATGTTACAACAGTTGGTAGGGTAATAGATACCCAGGATATTAGGGAGTTTAAAAGGGAGGATGGTAGTACTGGAAAGGTGAGAAATATTGTAATTGAGGATGAAACTGGGAAGATAAGGGTGGCACTCTGGGATGAGAATGCCACCATCGATATAAAGGAGGGAGATATAGTAAAGATAATAAATGGATATATAAGAGAGAATAGGGGAGTTATGGAGTTGAATGTAGGTAGGTATGGAAAGGTGGTGGTAAATCCAGAGGGCGTGGTTATAGATATAAAGAGGAAGTTCATAAAGGAATTGGAGATAGGAGAAAGTGCCGAAATCAGGGGTACTGTTGTGGATTATATAAAGCAGGATCTTATCTTATACCTCTGCCCCCACTGTAATAGGAGGACTACTCTCAATGAGGAAGGTAGATATATATGTGGGGAATGTGGAGAGGTGGAACCAAGAGAGGTACCAGTAGGAGCATTGATTTTAGACGACGGTACAGGGAACATACTCTGTAGGCTCTACGGTTCAGTGGTAGAGAAGGTGTTGAATACGTCAAGGGAGGAATTAAAAAAGATGGGGATAGAGGTGTTTGATAGAATCTTAGGAGAGGAGTGTGTATTCAGTGGTATGGTAAATAACAGATCGGAGTTCGTAGTTAGAGGAGTATTAAGTTTCAATATTGATAAAGAGATAGAACTCCTTAAAAAGATTAAAGATAGTATGATGTAATTCTATAAAGGGGTGGAAGGATGGATATCCCATGGGTTGAGAAGTACCGTCCAAAGAGGCTGGATGAAATCACAGGACATGAGGAAATTGTAAAGAGGTTAAAGAACTACGTTAAAAGGAAGTCTATGCCTCATCTATTATTTAGTGGGCCTCCAGGAGTGGGAAAAACCACTGCAGCTCTATGTTTAGCTAGGGAGTTGTTCGGAGAGAACTGGAGGGACAACTTCTTAGAGTTGAACAGTTCCGACGAGAGGGGTATAGATGTAATAAGGACTAAGGTTAAAGACTTTGCAAGAACTAAACCTATTGGAGACGCTCCATTTAAGATAATCTTCTTAGATGAGAGTGATGCCCTTACAAGTGATGCCCAGAATGCACTGAGGAGAACTATGGAGAAGTACTCAGATATCTGTAGGTTTATACTAAGTTGTAACTATCCAAGTCGTATCATTCCACCTATACAGTCAAGATGTGCTATATTTAGATTCTCCCCCTTGAAGAAAGAAGATATTGCAAAGAAGATTAAGGAGATATGTGAAAAGGAGGGGCTTACCATAGATAATAAGGGCTTAGATGCAATAATATACGTATCTGAGGGGGATCTTAGAAAGGCTATAAACGTACTACAGACGGCGGCAAGTGTATCTAAGAATATCACAGATGAGATCGTCTATAAAGTATCCTCCAGGGCCAGACCTACCGAGGTCCGTCAGATGATGAGTTTGGCTTTAGAGGGTAAATTTAACGAGGCGAGGGATCTTCTATACAAACTTATGATAGACTGGGGTATGAGTGGAGAGGATGTACTGGTGCAGATGTTCAGAGAGATTCCAAACTTGGATATAGATGAGAGGAAAAAGGTGGCAGTCCTCGAGGCTATTGGGGAGTGTGATTTTAGGATAGTAGAGGGTGCCAACGAGAGGATACAACTTAGCGCACTTCTGGCTAAGCTTGGAATGTTAGAAGATAATTAAAATAATAAATACAATAAATAATATAAAAATCATAAAAATCGTAAATTTTATAATCTAATCTTGCTTATTAATATAAAGTAAAAAATATAAGGAGGAGGAGTGGAAATTGCAGGGACTAAGGAGGATAGTATTAGATGTCCTAAAAACCCATGAACCTAAACTAACAGATTTGGCTCTAAAGTTGTGTAATTTAGAGGGAGTAGATGGGGTGAATATAACGGTCCACGAGATAGACAAATCTACAGAGAATATTAAAATTACCATAGAAGGAAATATGTTAAATTACGAGGAGATAAAAAAGGTTGTGGAATCTATGAACGGAGTGATACACAGTATAGACGAAGTAGCAGCAGGCAAGAAGATAATCAACGAGGTAAAAACACCTCAAGATAGGAAGTATTTCTAATTAAAATAATCCAAGGGTCTATATGGAGGTATCAGATGGGGATAAACTAAATTTAATAAAGAGATACTACAGGGAATACTTTAGAGATGCTATAAAAAATAGATGGTTAGAAGTTCCAGAGGATATAAGACATAGGGAGATAGGATATGGGTATCTAAAAAAGGTTGACAACAGGAACCTCTCCTTCAACTCTGAGGACGAGTATCTAAGGTGGGTTTTAGATAGGAGCCCCTTTCACCTCTATAAGTCCCTGGCCTATATGGAGTATCCCAGTTCAGTAGGAGGTGCGCAGAAGAAGGGAATTTTCAGGAGGGAAGTAGCCTTTGATATAGACGTCCACAGGGTAAAGGGATGCACCCATAAGAATGATGGGTGGATATGTAACCACTGCTTGGAGGAGGGAAAGAATCAGGTCTTTATACTTATAGATGAATTCCTAATTCCAGATTTCGGCCTCTCTAAGGAGGATCTGAGAATAGTATTTAGTGGAAACAGGGGGTACCATATCTACATAAAACCCAGGGATGAAGATATAAGGAATACTATTGAACACTGGGGTAGGGAGGAGAGGAGGTGTCTTATAGAATACATCTTAGGGAAGAATCTAAATTTAAACTATGTGGGAAGTGGTTGGAGGAGGAGGATACTTAAGGCCATAAAAAATAAGAAGTTGTTAGCACAGTTAAAAAGGAGCAACAACTGGAAAAGTATTATAGAAAGGAAAAGTGAAAGGGAGAAAAAGAGGATATTAAATATAATAGAAGGTGTTAAAAATAGGTTGGAGTTGGATGAGAAGGTGATGGAGGACGACATCAGATTATTAAGGGTTGTGGGATCCCTACATGGATATACAGGTTTTATTGTTAAGGAGGTGAAGTACAACTCTCTGGAGTATTTCGATCCCCTTAGGGATGCAGTGTATCCCAAGTTCAACAGGGAGTACTACAACGTCAAGATAAAGGAGAGGATAGATCCCTTAAGGATAGGGGATAACCTCTATACCTATAAAAGTAGGGAGGTGCCTGTAAGTGTAATACTCTACCTCTTTGGTCATGATGTAGATTTTGAGATCTTGGAATAGGTTATAAATGTAATAAACTTCATTTTTTCTATCAAAAATAATAATTATTATTAAAAAATAATTTTTAGTTAAAAAACATTCATAACTTTAGTTGAGGATATTTATTTTGTTTCATACTTATTTTTATTTTATTTATTATATTTTATCGGGATTTTAATAGAAACTTAGATTTTATTATAGCTATACAATAAAACTAAAGTGAAAAGATGAGAAATTTAAAAAGGGTAGTAGTGGCAGGTACATCCTCCATGGTTGGTAAGACACTTATATCCACGGGAATAATGAAGGCATTATCTAAGAGGTACAATGTACAACCTTACAAGGTAGGACCAGATTACATAGATCCAACGTACCACACCACCGCAACTGGAAACTACAGTAGGAACTTAGATTCATTCTTTATGGATAGGTGGCAGATAAGAGAGTTGTTCTGGAGGAACTCCAAAGGAAAAGATATAAGTATTATAGAGGGTGTTAGAGGGTTGTATGAAGGCATATCTCCCTACAACGATGTAGGTTCCACCGCCTCCATAGCCAAAGCCCTTAAAGCTCCTGTAGTATTAATAGTAGATGCTCGAAGTTTAACAAGGAGTGTTGCTGCAATTATAAAGGGATTTAGAATTTTCGACAGAGAGATGGACATTAAAGGGGTTATATTCAACAGGGTTAGAGGGGAAAACCACTACAAGAAATTAAAAGATGCTGTATCTTACTATATTCCAGATATAGAGATAATAGGGGGAATACCCAGGGATGAACACCTCGAGGTACCTCAGAGACATCTTGGCCTAATCCCAACACCTGAAGGTAGGGAGAAGATAAAGAAGTATATAGATCTCTGGAGTTCTATAGTCGAGGAGTATTTAGATTTAGAGAAGTTATTGGAGATAAGTGACAGTATAGACTTTGGAGATATAGAGAATACTACACTGTGGCATGTGGATAAAAGGAGATGTACCGTAGGGGTGGCCTACGATGAAGTCTTTAACTTCTACTACTGGGATACCTTCGACGCCCTAAGGGAGAACGGGGGAAGTATTAAATTCTTCAGTCCTTTGAGGGATGCTGAAGTTCCCAACTGTGATGTACTCTATTTCGGTGGAGGATACCCTGAGATATTTACAAGGGAGTTAAGTAGTAATAGATCTATGATAGAGTCTATAAGAGATTTTGACGGTAAGATCTACGGGGAGTGTGGAGGTCTTATGTATCTAAGTAGATCTATAGATGGGGTTAAGATGGTAGGGTTGTTGGAGTGTGATAGTGTAATGACTAAGGAGGTGCAGGGATTAAGTTATGTAATTGGCACCTTCTTAGAGAACTGTCCCATAGGTAAAAAGGATATTACTTTTAGAGCCCACGAGTTTCACTACTCGAAGGTGGTTAAGATCAGAGGGAGGTTTGCCTACAGGATAGAGAGGGGTAGAGGTATAGTAGATGGTATGGATGGATTGTTATCCTCAGATGGCAGAGTACTTGGAGGTTATGCACATCAGCACCCTGTTGCCAATCCCTACTTTGCCTCCTCCTTAGTTGATTGTTAAAGTTTATATACTATTGAAGATAAATAATATTACGCAGTTGATTCGAGATGATACTGCGAAGACAGGCCCACCTATACGGCGGTCGTATAGAGTAGCCGGGGGGCTTCGATGAACATACGATTTTCCAAGGGTGGGTATATTTTTCTGTCTTATACTGTTTTTATTTTTTTGTCTTTTTTATTTTTATTTATTTTTAGCAGTTTCTTATTTTTTATTAATAATATAATATTAATAAGATTATTATAGCCATGTACATAATATTTTAAACTTATAATCAAAAAATAAAAAAAGAGTAAAAAATCTTAAAAGTAGAGTTAGCAATCCCCTAGTACTCAATGTAAGGTAGGAGATAACAACGAGATTTTACTTTCCACTGTATTAGTTATTTATTAAATAACAATTTGAAGATTTTTATTTTTGTATTATAATAATCATTATTATTTTTAATCAAAATTCTCAATGGTTGTTGTTTAGTATAAATAGTTTTGTTTATGACTATATTAAAACAGTAAAAAATAGGGGTATCTATGGATAATGTAGAATACTTAGAAAAAAAATTACGTCCAAGGGGTGAAGTCTCTATAATCGGATGTGGTAGGTTGGGGATTCGTGTTGCAATGGATCTGATGGAGGTTCATAGGGGAGGGCCTGAAAGGATATATCTATTTGACGGGGCGAAGATAGAGAAGAATGACATTATCCATAGAAGACTTGGGGGTAGGGTTGGGGAGTATAAGGTTAAATTCTTAGAGGAGTTTTACAGTGAGAGAGTCGTAGGAATTCCTGCATATATAACCTTGGATAATCTACATTTAATAAGAGGTGATGTTGTTATAATATGTATAGCTGGAGGAAACACCCTTCCAATAAGGTATAAGATAATCGAATACTGTAAAGAGAAGGGGATAAAAACCATAGGTACAGATGGGGTTTTTGGGATAGATGAGAAGGTTAAGGTCTCAGACGCCAAATATACAAGGGGCCCTGCAAGGTATCTCAACCTTAAAGAGGAGGGACATACAGTTGTAGGTACTGGGAAATATATAAAAGATGGGGAACCTATAACTCCCTATACCTTAGATGAGATAGGGAGGAAGATGGTAATAGAATGCCTGAAGGTTCTAAACAGTATATACAGATGAGGGATGGAGATGGATATAGTAGAGAGAATAAATAAACTAAAGAA
>DQVU01000145.1 GCA_015661585.1 Methanothermococcus okinawensis
ATATATCTTCCCTATTTCATCGTTGTAGAATTTTATTTTAGGTTCGACATTATAGTTCCTATTGGCCATTTCGTCGGTGATCCTATCTAACTCTTTCAAATGCCTAATAACAGTTCTTCTGATAAATACCATAGAGACGACTGCTATTAAAAGTCCAGTAATACCTCCCATAGTAAGTATATTATCTAATAAGGACATTTCTTTTTCTATCTCTTCAACGTACATCCCTACAGCCTTATGCATTTCAGCGAATATCTCCATATTATGATTTTTTATATATTCTAATGCTTCCTTAAACTCTGGATCACTAGGATCTTTGGTGTATAGTATTTTAACCTTCTCATAGAATGGATCCCAGAGTTCTTTAACTTTGAGTAACTGTTGTTGGATGTCCTCTGGAGCGGGAGGAATTCCCCTTTCAGGATTACCATTAATTAGATCGTTTAAAGTTCTGTCAAACTCCTCTGCACTTTTTATCATTTTTTCTTTATATTCTAAATGTCCCATACTAACCATAAGTGCATATTTTGCTGTATTTACTACTAACGTTCTCTGTTTTCCTGCAATACCTACAATCCTCCCATCTTTTATTATGTCTTTACTCATTACAATAGCAAAAGCAGCAATACTTAGAAAGATGATAATTAATAGAACCATACTGATACATAGTCTTGTCTTTACAGACATATTACTAATTTTCATAGTCACCTCCTCTATATTTTATAACTAAATAATATAATCAAATTTGTGAATATTCAAAAAATAAAATTTTCTAATAAACATTATATAATATCAAAAATTATTTGAAGTGTTTAAATTATTTCCATACTTCCAAGAAAAAGAGAGGAATGAATATCCCACCTCCATTATAGCATATATAGATGATAAGATATGGTTCTGAATATTTTATGATAAAATATTTTATGATAATTTTATTTATTTTTAATAATATTTAATACATTTAACGTTATTCATACATTGTTTGTTATGTTTAATTTAAATATTAAAAATTAAAAAAGAGTTATTTAAGAAGACCTGCTGCATCCAGTGCCAATTTAACCTCCTCAGTTGAGGCTCCCTTTTTGATATCAACCTTCTTCTCAGTTGGTTCTATATGTTTTATATTGCATCTCCTTCTTTTAACATTTCCGTCTATTAGAACAAAGTTTTTATCTATTACATCTACTATAACACAGATTTTTCCTGCCTCTCTTCCCATTGTTTTAACACATACCCTTCCCACTTCAATTGCTGCCATTCTTTCACCCTTTCTCTTTTTTTAGACTGTCTATACACTTACAGATGATGTTGAACACGCCATCTACATCCCAGCGGGATGTATCTATAACTATGTGGTATATAGAGAGATCCTCCAGATCTATGTTGTATATCTCCTTATAACGTTTTTTCTCACTTTTCTCCCTTTCTATCATTTCAGATAGAGATGTTTCTATATCTTTATTCTCCCTCTCACTTACCCTCTTACACCTGACCATTGGAGGTGCCTTTAACCATATGGAGAGTGTAGGCTCTATGTTATGTCTCTTTAGTATCCATGCGGCAAGTCGTCCCTCTAAAACTACATTTCCCTCTTTTGCAATTTCAACCTGCATGGCATCTATTTCCTTGTCTATCTCTGGATGCTCCTCTGCATATTTACTGAATTCTGAGAGATCCATGTTCATTTTCTTAGCCATCTCCCTGAATATAAACCCTGCACATACATGTTTCAACCCATACCTTTTGGCTATTAACTTAGATATCGTTGTAGTTCCACTGCCAGGAGGTCCTCCAACGGTTATTATCATCTCAACACCTGATCTTTACAGTTGTAAGTTCCTTGCCCTCTCTATCATCAATCTTCTTAAACATCTTGGACAGAGATAGCCACCATATGGTCTCTCAGGCCTCTTCTCTGTTTTAGATAGTTTTCTAATCTCAGATGGTCTACCCCTTGGGACACCGTTTAGGACGGCTCCACATTGAGCACACTTTGCCTTAGAGGGCTTTCTCCTCCTGTAGTGTATTAATGTCCTATTACCAGGTCCTCTTTTGAAGATCTTCCTCAGAGATCTCGATCTATACCTTGGAGCAGGCATATAGATAACCTCCTAAATGTTGTAAAAAATATAATAAAAAATTTTCTAATAGTAAAAAAATAGTAGTGATATATATCTTTTACTTAATTAAAAATATTCACTTTAAAAAAGGGTACATTCTCCTATTATTTAAATCTTTCCCTACAATAGAATAGAGGGGGATATTGAGAGAGATAGATATAAAGGAGTTGAAGAAGTACTGTAATCCATCCTATCTAACTATCAGAAGGGACAGGATTATTGTAAACAGTAGAAGGTTGGCAGAATTGTCTAAAGCAAAAAAAGAGAAAATAGAGAGGAAATTTAAGATACCTGTAATATACTCTAAGAGTTACGAGTTGATATCTCAGAAGATGGGAAGGTACGTATCCAAACATGGTATAATAACACCAAAAGATAGGTTGATAGTAGGTTTAAGTGGGGGAAAGGATAGTTTAGCATTACTTCACCTTTTGGAACCCTACAGGCGTAGATTTGGAGTAAAGATATACGCAGTTACTGTAGATATAAATGTAGGTGGTATTAGACCATGGCATCCTGAAAACAGCAATGTGAAAAAGATAGTTGAACACTGCGAGGCTCTGAATATTCCCCATAGAATAATATCTTTCCATGAAGATGTAGTTAAAATGTCCCAGTTACTCTCCGATAACTCTACAGGTATTGTATACTCTCCCTGTTTCTCCTGCTCCATAGTTAGGAGATACGTCTTAACCAATTTTGCCATGGAGTTGGTAGAGAAGGAGGGTGTTGAAAGGGATAAGATAAAGATATGTCTAGGACATACCTTGGAGGACAACTCAGATACGATATTGGCAAATATCTTTAAGGGAGATATTATAAGAGTTCTAGAGCCTATTAAAGATTTCGAGGAGGCTGTCTTTGACTTTAAAGAATTCAAACTTAAACTACAGAGATGTACCATAGCAAGGCCTCTACTAAGTGTTTCAGAGAAAGACATCTTAAAGGCTCTAAATGAATGTGATATCCAGTACTACAGGGATAAAGAGATATGTCCCTACAGTAGAGATAGAGGGGATAGTATAAGGAAGAGATGTCATGAGATCTTGGAGAACCTTGAGAAGGATGTTAAGAACATAAGAGAGATGGTAGTTTCATCTGTGTTGAAATCCATAGAGTATTATAGAGATAAGGATAAAAACTCTATTCATAGGTGAAACAATGGATAGTATAAGATACATTGACGCCCACTGCCATTTAGAGGATAAAAAATTCAACAGAGATAGAGAGGAGGTTATAAACACCTGCAGGGAAAGAAACATAGAGATAGTTACAAGTGGTGTAGGTATTGGAGGTTGTAAGAGAGCCTTAGAGATCAAAAAGAGATACCCCGATATCCACCTTACCTTGGGATTTCATCCCCACAGTGTAAGGGCAGATGAGAGGGTTATAGAAGAAGTACACAACATAGTAAAAAACAGTGAAAAGTATATAGTCGCAGTAGGAGAAGTAGGTTTAGATATAAAGGATGAAAATCTCCCTCGCCAAAGGGATATATTCGAGAGATTTATATCTCTCTCTGAGGAGTTGGATAAACCTTTAGTAGTCCATGGAAGAGGGTTGGAGAGGGAGTGTTACAACATCATCAACAACAGGGTAGTATCCATGTTCCACTGTTACAGTGGAGATGAGAAACTTGCAAAGGAGTTGATAGAGAATGGACACTACATCTCTGTATCCACACTTATCTGTATCTCTTCACATCATAGAGATCTTGTTAAGAATTTAGATCTTGAAAACATCCTAGTTGAGACAGACAGTCCTTACCTCTCTCCTGTTAGAGGAGAAAAAAATACACCTCTCAACGTTATAAAGGTTATAGAGGAGATATACAACATAAAGAAAGAGGAAGGTTATAGTTATAAGGAGGTTGTTAAGTTGATCTACAAAAATACAAAGAGATTTTTTAATATATAAAACCTAAATTCCATTAAAGGAGTGATCAAAAGAATAATAAAAACAATATTATTACAATAAAATTAAAAAAATATAGTCAAGAACATAACGTTTTAAACTATAATAAATTATTATAATACAATAAAATAAAGAAATAACAGAAAAAAGACAAAAACTCTTAAGAAAAGATTTGACAGAAATCTTACCTAACTTCTCTAGTACTCAATGTAGTCCAAGAACTTATATTTACTTTTCACCTATTATATTCTTTATTTAGGTATTAACAGAGTTAATATTTTTTATTTTTTAATTTTAAATATTCTAAGTATTATTATTTTTTATTCAAGATTCTCGAGGTTGTTGTTAATTTATAAAGTTTGTTCAGAAATATAAATAAACTATATAAATATTCAGGGCCTTTCCTGAACACTGAGGTAAAAATAGAAAATCCTATGAAATATCAACAGTTGTATAAAAAATAGGATCATTTTACTCAATCTTCAGGAGTAAGGGAGATATATTTATATTCAGATATATAGAGGTTTTTATTTTAAAACAGCCTTTTCCGTTATTTTTTTATCTTATATAGTCAAATTATACTAAATAACAACGATGGTGAAAAAGTAAAATATAAGTTTTATCTCCTGGACTACACCATGTACTGGAGAAGCAGGGTAGGATTTTTATTCCTCTTTTTCTTTTTATTTTATTATTTTAATTTTTTTAATATTGTTTTTTGAAAAATTTTTATAATTAGTATTGAACAATTAAATTTCTTAAAATAATATATTATTATTATAATAACCATTATTTTTATTATGATGACTACAATAGGTGTAAAGATATGGGTGATCATATACATACAGCGAAACTTATAACCATTCTCTCTGTTGAGGAGGGACTAAAGACAGAGTTAGCACATAGTATAATAGTTAGGGCCAGTTTAGAAAATAGACTGTTAAGAAAAGAAGATACTATAGCAGTACTCAATATAGTAGGTACTACAAGTTATCAGGTTTTCTTCATAGATGACATGGATAGTTTAGAGGTTATAAAATCAGAGTTAGATAAAATGGGTGTATTGCTGAACTACGATTCAGAGAGGATTCTACAGGGATATATCCAGAGAAAGATGAAATAGTGATACCATGGAGAAAAAAAGAAGTGCTTATGGTGTAGATAAACAGTGGGTAGTGTTAAATGAACTCGCCTTCCTTCTTGTCCGCCAAGGTAAAAAAGTGCCTGAGGAGGTTTTCTCCACGCTGAGAACTGCAAAGAATATAATCTCCTACTATCTTTTAGATGAACACGCCTCTTTTAACACACTACTGAAGGCTAACAACGAACTCGCAAAGGTACAGTCTATACTCTTTACACTCTGTGAGGAAGATACAGCAAAGGAATACATGGAGAAACTTACTCAGGCTATGATGGATAAGTTAGATGTAGAGTTTCCCCTTGATAGAAACCTATTCAACACAGAGGTTAAAAAAAGAAGTAATATCCAATCTATAAGGATAAAATTAGATGGGGAACTTCAGCCAGAGATTCTAAGCAACTTCAGTGAGTGGTACGGTGTAATATTCGAGTACAGTAGGGAATTTGAGGACTGTATAGTAATCGAGGGGGAGGAGGATAGGGTGAAAAATGCACTAAAGAACTTCTCCACTGTTTGGAAGTTTTTAAGGAATAACTCCACAGCAGGAAAGTATTAGATGGATAATACAGTCCCCAATGTAAGGGGTTATTATATAAGATATAGTAACAGGTACTATAAAAGGTATCATAGGTGTTACATATATCTCCTCTTCGTCATCATACTTTGAAAAATCATCCTCCTCAGAAGATGGAAAAAGTTTAATGTCATCTTCCTTTCCCATTATCAGTCTATTTTTACCCCTTATATCCTTGACTTTAACCTTCTCTCCAAAGGAGAGTACAATTAAGTGTCTAATGTCCTTAGGTTTATGTCCCCTTATAAGATTTTTTATAAGTATTATTATAGGTAAAAATACCATCAAAAACATTCCGTTGATAAATACCATTATAGGGAAGGAAGGGATATACCCTATATTTAATACACTTCCAAGGGCTGTGTATATCGGTGTAGTATATTTAGGTATTAGGGCTCCCATCCCTGCCAACAACTTACCATCTCCCCCTCCAACTCCAAATAGAAACATTATATACCCCAATATAAAACAGAGGACAAATCCACAGAGAGAACGTAATATATAAGTAATATCCCCACTGACTACAGTTAGATGAAGGTAGGATATTACTCCAACGATAGACATAAATATCCAGAGGTAATCTTCAACCTCTCTACTTCTAAAATCTTGGATGGCCCCTATTACAAGACATATTAAGCCAAGAAGATAGTTGCAAAATATTAAATCTACCATAAATCCCATCTTTTATTATTTTTTAAAAATCTTGTCTATTATACCTTTAGAATCTTCATCACCACTCTTTTCTTCAGCATCTTCTCTCTCCACTTCTTTCTTCTCCTCTAAGTTATTCTCCCCATTGTTCAATCTCTTCTCCTTTTTTTTCGCCAACTTCTCCTTGTCAAATGTGAAGTCATCCTCTATTTTAATTACATGATCTGCGATATTCTGAATCGCTAAACTGAAACCAGGCTCTGCACCGATTACTATAATTTTTTTACCATGTTCTTTAGCCTTTCTCATGGCTGGGAGGAAATCTGCATCTCTTGTCATATAGGCGATGGTGTCTATATTCTTGTTGAATATCAACTCTGTACCTTCTACAGCCATCTCAACATCCACATCTCCAGCGGTAACTCTTGGTTCAAAACCTTGATTTGCAATAGCCTCAATTAACTTATCAGATGCGTACTGGTTTAGATAGACTCTACCTATTATAATCTTACCAAATTTACTTAGAACCTCTCGTATCTTATCTAAATCAACGTTGAACTCCTTTCTTAACATATTGGGCCCATCTATCAACAGTGCTATTCTATCTTTACCCTCACTCTCACTACTTTTTTTGATACAGATCTTCTTCAACTTCCCCCACATAGTATCACGTACTGTGTTTTTAATTTATAAATTTATATAAAAGAAATTAAAACTTACAATCTACGGGGAGTTTAATATTCTTTCGTACTTTCTTTTAAAATCTTCAAGATTCTTTATTGTGGTATCTAAGGTTAGAGGAGTTAATGATATATGTTTCTTCTTCCTTAAAACATAGACGTCTGTACCCTCCTCGTCATCCTCTACAGGATCTCCCCCTATCCAGTAGTACTCTCTACCCCTAGGATCTTCCCTCTCCTCTATACGTGTGGTGTACATCTTCCTTCCCAACCTTGTGATCTCAATAGGTGTATTCTCAGTAGCGTCCTCTGGGATATTTAGGTTTATCACATCACAGGGAAAGTCATTCTCAAAGTACTTTTTAACCACTTTAACCACTATCTTAGAGGGAGTTATAAAGTCTATTGGCATCTCCCCCTCTTTAAACTTTAGATGGTCCTTTGTAATCTGGAGGGAGCATGCCAATGCCTTTGCTCCATGGTGGGCCCCTTCAAATGCAGCCCCTAAGGTTCCCGAAGTTGTTATCTCTGTACCTAAGTTCTCCCCTACATTTATACCTGAGATAACAATATCTGGCACCTTCTTCAATATCTTGTAGATACCTAAGATGACACAGTCTGTAGGAGTACCTGATACTGCGTATCCGTAATCCCCGTCTGCCAGTTTTGTTTTGGTAATTCTTAAAGGTACAAAGAGACTTATAGCCCTACCTACACCGCTCTGCTGATTTGTAGGTGCCACTATAGTAACCTTGGCATCTAACTCCTCAGATAATACAGATTTTAAGGCCAGTAAACCGTTAGAGTATATACCATCATCGTTAACTAAGAGTATATCCATACAATCACCATGATGATTTTTGTTTTTTATTCACCAATCTCGCATTTCGTATAATATAACTCTCTCCTATTAGTAACTTAGATAAAAAGAGTGGATAGTAAAAAATTTAGATATTAGATAATTAAATTTTTTATATTTTTTATAATAATATTAAGTACTATAAAAATTTTTATCGTTCTTTTTTAGTCTTTCTATAGACGGTGATTCTATGAAGAAAAGAAATATTACAGAGCTTCAGATACTCTCAGAGATAGTGAGAAAACAGCCTCACATAAAACAGAAGGAGATAGCAGATGTCTTAGGGATAACTGTTCAAGGAGTGTCTGAACATATAAGAAATCTACTTAAGAAGGGATATATAAAATCTAGAGGTAGAGGGGAGTACATCCTTACCGATAAAGGTATAAGAGTACTAAAAACCTGGATATCCCAATTTAGGAATTACCTCGAGGAGATTAATAGAGAGATATACAGGTACAAGGATATATGGCCTGCTATCGCCTATGAAGATATAGAAGATGGTGATAAAGTATATCTATTTATGAAGAGGGGCCTACTTTACGCCTCGAAGACAGTTAAAACCTCATCTACCGCAAAAGTTGTAGAGGGAGGTAAAAAGGGGGAGGATATAGCTGTAACTAACATAGAAGGTATAATAGAGATGAATAAAGGGAAGGTAATAATCTTGAGGATACCTCCTCGGATAAGTGGTGGTTCTAGAAATGTAAATTACGATCTCATCAGAGAAGTTTTAGATAAAAATAAGGACGCCGTAGTGGCAAGTATGGGAACTGTCTCCTACGTAGTATCTCAGAAGTTAAATATAAAACCTGATATAAGGTTTGCGGTGTTAGAGGGTATCGTTAAGGCCTGTGAGAGAGGTTGCGATGTTGTATGTTTAGTAACAGGGAGGATGACAGAGAAGGTTGTTAAAGTTTTAGATAACAACAGAGTAAAATATACAGTATTGGATGTTACAAAAAGTGGTGATTAAACAATAAGTAAATCATTATATAAAACCTTTTTTAATTTTTTATACGTCTCCGACTATAGTATAAAAATAAAAAATGATTTTAAAAATCAAAACATGTAAGAGGTGATATTAATCTTAATACTCTTACCTTGATAATTGTATAACCAATCTACAAATCGCCAAAAATCTCAATTAAAAATTAATAAAAAGAGAGTAAAAAATTCCTGTTTATATTACACTTTTCTGGAATGCTCCAAACACTTACTTCTTCACAAATAAAAAATAATAATTAAGAACAATTAAAATAAAAAAGGTAAAAAACTTCAAGAAGGATTAACAGAAATCCCACCCTGTTTTTCAGTGCTCGGTGTACTCCAGGAAATAAGAGCTTATTTTACTTTTTCACCTGTTATATTCTTTATTTAGGTGTTTTAAGAATTTTTTATTTTTTTATTTGTTTAACTATAATAATTACTTATTCTCTCCATTTCCATATTCCACTATTACCTTCTCTATCTCTCTTTTCAACCTCTCTTTTACCTCTCCAACATCTCCCAAGTACTTACCCTGGGCTAAATCCTTCCTCCCTCCACCCTTTCCAACAACCCTTAGTAGATTAACCATATCTATATCTACACCTTTACCACATTTACATAGTATATACCCATCCTTATTAAGAAGAATTACTATAATGTTATCCCCTACTAAGTTATCTGCAGTTGTCATAAGTTCCTTTGGAGTACCCTCTACCTCCTCTATTAACACTTGATAATTCCCTATCTCTCTGAACTTGTTCATCAACATATACCTCTTATACTCCCCTATCTTCTCCTCCAACTCCTCTATAATCTTCCTCTGTTTCTTCCACTCCTTGAAGAACCTCTCCACAGTCTTAGGCAGTTTCTCAACAGGCACCCCAAGTATCTCTGCAGACTTAAGTAGTATATCCTCCAT
>DQVU01000212.1 GCA_015661585.1 Methanothermococcus okinawensis
AATTTTCATGTTTCCTCACTATAACTCCATATTTTCTTAATTCTTTATTAAGTTTTTCCTGTAACATCAATGTAAATTTTTCCTCTTTCTTGGATCTATTTCCACTCATTTTTTCACCTTTAATTATATTTATTAATATTATTTATTATAAAAATCTATTAAAGACCTTAAAACCCCGGGATCTCTATGAAGTTAGGACTAAAAATAGAGGATGCTATAAAGTTAAACCCTGAACTAAAAAAATACACCTACTACAAAAATGGAAAAGTAAGAATAGATTTTAAAAGTAAAGAATCCCTCTATCTCTACAACAGAACTGTACTGAAACATGTGTTTAACATAGATATGGATTTCCACAGGGATGCCTTAATACCAACACCTGTCAGTAGATATCTCTTTATAAAAAACCTATGTGAGAGTTTTAAGGAGGAAAACAACAGAGATATAGAAGATGTACTGGAGATCGGAACAGGTTCAGGTATCCTAGCCATCATGATTGCAAAGTACTACAAGTGTTATGTCTATGCTACAGAGGTTGTAAAAGAGTATATAGAGTTAGCCAGGGATAACGTTATTAGAAACAAGTTAGAGAATAGGATAAAGATAATAGACTCCAAAGGCAAGATCGTTGAGGGAATACCTGAAATTGAGGGTAAAAAGTTCGATATAATCATATCTTATCCTCCCTTCTACCCTCCACATTCTGTACCATCTAAGAGGAGTTTTGGAGGAGCCTACGCCAGGAATGTGGAGTTAATCGGTGGGGGAAAATATGGGGAGGGGTTTTCTTTGAGAATCCTCAGAGAGGGTATAAAGTATTTGAGGAAAGGAGGGATCATTGGATTTATGATGCCTCATAAACCTAAGAAGAGGAGGAAGATAATAGAAGAGGAGGTGGTTAATTTAGGATTAATTTTGAAGACAGATAAGATTAAAATTGGTAAGAGAATAAGACATATTATAAAGGGACATCTCCTTTAAAGGAATAATAAGACAATATTAGACTTTTAAGTTTTTTTATCTTATTAAAATAATAATTACTATTTTTATTATCTTAATCTTGAGAGAGGTTAAAATAAAATTTTAAGAATAATAAAAAAGAAAAAAATAGATACTACCACCAACCTAATAGTTCTTGGAACATCTATACATCTATAACCTGTAAAGTACTTCACTTTAAATAGTTATAAAAACTGCTATATATATTTTTACAAAATCAAAACGTGGAGATCATGCCGATAGTTAGGTTTCACGGAGGATGTCATCAAATAGGTATGTCCTGTATAGAGATAGATACGAAAAAATCCAGAATACTTCTAGACTGTGGTATAGATCCTAACAAAAACATTATACCAGATATAGACCCTAAGGATATAGATGCGGTATTGGTATCTCATGCCCACTTAGACCACTGTGGAGCTATACCCTGCTTCAACTTCAAGAAGATATACTGTACAACCCCCTCTGCAGATCTCATGTATATACTCTGGAAGGATGTTTCAAAACTCTCGAAAATTTACGGCGAAAAGGAGATAAAGAGAGCCTTAGATGTTATAGAAACTGTAAATTACAGGGAGAAGAAGAAAATAACTGAAGACATCACAATGGAGATGTACGACGCTGGCCATATACTTGGGAGTTCCTCTATATACTTAGATATAGAGGGGAAGAAAGTTCTCTACACTGGAGATATAAACGAGAGGGAAACTAGGACGTTGAAACCTGCAGATACAGATATAGAGGAGATAGATACCCTTATAATAGAATCTACTTACGGCTCACCTTTAGATATAAAACCTGCTAGGAAGGCGTTGGAG
>DQVU01000075.1 GCA_015661585.1 Methanothermococcus okinawensis
CTTTCTTTTCTTCTTCCTTTACTTCCTCCACCTCTTCTTCTTCCACTTTCAACTCTATATCAACAGGGGAGATTGCTATATATTCTATTTCACTGATAGCATCTAACTCTTTCTGGATTTCTTCCATAGGCTTGTCTGAAAGGAAGAGGATCTCTAACTCATCCCCTCCCTCTCCCTCCTTAAGTGCCTCCTCCTTAGGTATTGTATCTAGTACTTCACCTATTTTTTTTACCGTATTCAACACCATTAGTAGTGTAGCACATTTTAGGGCACAGTCTTCAGTAGTTTTAGCCTTTAGGTGGTATAGTTTATGTCCTTTTTCAAAGAGTTCTTTAATACGTTCTCCATATTCCTCAATTTTAAACTTCGTATGATCTAAAGTTACCTCGTACTCTTCGACCTTTTCTGAAACTTCTTCCTTAGATTTAGTTGCTAAAGCCTTGTCTAAAATATCACTTAACTCTGATAAATCAACACCTATATTAGACAGATCTTTACCCTCTTCTACAGTCTTGGCGATCTTCTCCATAGCATCTAAGGAACACTTTAAAGCCTCCATCACTGACTTAGTAAAGACAATACTGTCGTCCATTACCTTCTTTACTAATTCCTCTATCTTTTTGAGAACAGTTTTTAATTCACTGTATTCGAGGGCCTCTGCGATTATACTAAGAACTTCAACAGATTTACTCATCTGTTCAAGGATTTCTTCTAAATTTTTAGGTTTCTTTACCTCCTCTTCTTCAGACGTTGTAGGTACCTTCTCTACCTTTTTAACCTTTAGAGTAGTAGTAGGATTCTTTAAAATAACTTTAATTTTGGTTTTTTTCGAAGGTTCTTTTTCAGGTTCTTTTTTCTCTTCTTCTTTTTCTTCTTTGGTAGTGGGTGTAGTATCTTCTTTTTTCTCTTCTTTAGGTTTTGTCTCTACTCCCGCCCCTGAGAGATACTTCTCCTTTAACTTTTTTATCTTCTCAACTATTGAATCTACATCTACAGACGTTTCTGTAATACCCTCTTCAATTTCATTTACCATTGTTTCAAGGGCATCGAGACACTCAAAAAGTAAATCCATAATTTCTGAAGTTACAGGTATCTTTCCCTCCCTCAGATAATCTAAGATATCTTCCATATGGTGGGTAAGATTGGATATATGGTCGAATCCTACAGTTCTCGCTGATCCTTTCAAAGTATGGGCAGATCTAAATATTAAATTAATTATTTCTAAATTTTCAGGATTATTTTCAAGTTCTACTAAATATTGGTTTAGAGCCTGAAGATGTTCCATCGCCTCTGCCAAGAACAGTTCCCTATACTGTTCCATCTCATCCATGGTTATCCCTTACGCCATACTCTTGATGAACTTGACAATGGCCTCAGGTATCTTTGAGGGAGGTAATATAGCATCTGCAATACCTAACTCAATAACAGCCTTTGGCATTCCAAATACAACACAAGAATCTTTATCCTGGGCTATTATCTTCCCTCCCTTTTCTTTTATCATCTTATATGCATCTGCTCCATCTCTACCTATTCCCGTTAACATCACTGCCACAGTTTTTCCACCGTATATCCTTGCTACGTATTCGGCAGTAACCTCAACAGAAGGTTTTGTACCATGAACTTTAGGCATATTCTTATCTAGCACAATATACACGTTGTTTCCTCTCTTTTTTAACAACATATGATAGCCTCCTGGAGCCACATAGGCGTATCCTGGTCTTACTAACTCCCCATCTTCAGCCTCTTTTACAGTTAGTTGAGACTCTGCGTTCATCCTCTCTGCAAACATCTTTGTGAATCCTTCTGGCATATGTTGGACTATGAAGATTGGTGGCATATTCTTTGGGAGTTTTGAAATTATCTGAGTTACTACAGGTGGACCTCCTGTTGAAGAACCTATCATTACAGCCATTTTGGATAGTCTCTCAGGTGGAATATCCAATTCAAGTTCAGGTGAAACTTTCTTTTCTTTTTTAGGAGTTTCTTCCTTCTTTTCTTCTTCAGTCTTAGGTTTTGTAGGAATTCTTCTTCTTACTCGTGCCTTAGCCGCAGCCTTTACTTTTTTTATTAATTCCTCTCCAATTTCCCTAATATCTAGGGATATTGTACCAGATGGTTTTGGAATAAAATCAACTGCCCCTGCCTCTAAAGCCTCTAAAGTCTCCTTGGATCCTCTCTTAGTAAGTGCCGATAACATTACTATTGGTGTTGGCTGAATCTCCATTATTTTTTTAACAGCCTCTATCCCATTCATCCTGGGCATCTCTACATCCATTGTAATAACATCAGGTTTCAATTTCTTAGTAAGTTCAACAGCCTCTACTCCATCCTTTGCAGTACCTACTACCTCTATTTCTTCGTCAGAGTTTAATATATCTGAGATTACCTTTCTCATAAATGCGGAATCATCTACCACTAGTACTCTTATTTTTTTCAAAAGTACCACCATTTTGATTTTTTAGAAGCCTTCTTGAGGTTTAATTAGTTTATTAATATTTAATATTATAATAAGTCTATTATCTATTTTTCCAATACCTTCTATATAATCTACACCCATATTATTCCCAACACCATCTACCTTCTCTATGTTTTCTTTGGGTATCTGTATAACATCACTAACTCCATCGACTAATATTCCTACAGGAACACCGTCGATCTCTACGACCATAACTAGCATTTCCTTGTCCCTTTCACTATCCTCTCCATAGTGTCCAGGGATGTTCAATTTTTTCCTTAAATCTATAATGGGAGTTATCTC
>DQVU01000237.1 GCA_015661585.1 Methanothermococcus okinawensis
CTGTCCATCATCGCCATACCTCCAATGGGGAGGAGGAGTATCTTATCTATATATACCCCGTACTTTTTAGCGATGTAGGAGTGTGCCAACTCATGCACCACCACAGAGGCAAAGAGGAATATATAGAGGATGAGACCATCTAAGCCCCAGAAGTAATATACAAGTAGGAGAAGTAGTATAAAGGTTATATGGAGTTCTATGGGAATACCTAAGATCTTAACTATTCTAAATGAGAGCATAATACCTCCTTCAACGTTTTATATCTAATCCCCTTCTTTTTAACTCTTCGTATATCTCCTCCGGCACCTCTGGACACTTCAACAACTGGAGAGCCCTATCCCTATCTATCAACCCATACCTAACCATTGCACAGATCCTCCTGAACTCAAAACTGTAGCCGTACTTCTTATAAAACTCCCTTATTGCAGGTGCCAAGACTAAACAGTTTGTAGTGTACCCTCCCAACTTGGGATCCTTCCAGGGAAGTTCCTTCAGGATATTACGCCTCACCTCCTCTGTTAGTTTATAACCTGCCAGTAATCTTACAACAGTTACCCCTCCCTCCATTCTCTTAAGGGAGGATGTTCCAAAGGGCAACTCGTGGCCAGTGACTATTACGTCTATATTTAGTATCTTTGCAACCCTCCATACCTCCCTCATTATATACTCAGAGCACCTCCTACAGGGAGATTCTCCCCTTGAGATGGTGTTTTTAAACAGTTCTGTGAAGTCCCTATTTAGAACCATCCAATCTACATTTAGATATCTTGTAATATTACGGCAGTTTTCTATAGCCTCATCTGAGATATACTTGTTATCCACTGTAACACATAGAGGATTTACCTTGAACTCTTTAACTAAGAGGTAGAGTGCTACTGTACTGTCCTTCCCTCCAGAGAGTGCCATTATACAGTGATATTTATTTTTCTTCTTTTTTGTATTTTTTAATGTTTCTTCTATCTCTTTCTTCATCTTCTCTGGATCCCTGGGGTATTTGATGGAGTAGTAGCACTCCATACAGATGTTTTTTCCCTGGTAGTTTATTATCTTGGAGGTTTTACTGGTGTTGAGGCAGATCTCGCATTTTAATTCTTCTTTTTTAGTGGGGTTTTGATGATTTTTATATACTGTGAGGTAGAATAGTAATAGATGTATTAAGGGTGTTGGCAAGGTGATCACCTGGTGTGAAAGAGTTTTAAAAATTTTATAGGGGGTGGGATTATCAATAATGATAAGTGGTTAATAGCATTGGGAATATTGGGGGCGTTATTTATATTTTTATATTTTAATGAAGACGATTTTTATAAGTTATCTACTGAAGAGGCTATATTAGAAAATTTGGATTAAAGGAGATGTTCCTATCAGAGATAGGGATGATAATACAGTAGAGAAATGGATCAATAAAGGAAAAGCTCTGAATAAGGAGGGAAGATATTTAGAGGCAAAATAGAATATTATGATAAAGTATTAGAGATAAATCCGAGATGTAAAGAAGCATGGAATAATAAAGGGATTGCCCTTAGTAGGTTAGGAAGGTATGAAGAAGCAATAGAGTGTTATGATAGGGCGTTGGAGATAGATCCGAAAAACTCTCTTACATGGTACAATAAAGGAGTAGCCCTTCAAAGACTAGGAAGATACTCCGAAGCCCAGGAGTGTTTCAACATGGCAGAGAGATTAAAGTAAAGAATAATAATTAAAAGATTAAAAGAATAATAATTAGCAAATAAAAAGAAAAATTAACAGAGATCCTATCATTTCCCTATTGTATAGGATAATTTAAGTGTAAAGATAGCATAACTCTTAATTCACTAGTCTATACTAAGTACTGAAGAGGAGTAGAACAAGATTTTTGTTTTTAAAATTTTTATTCTATTTTTATAGTTTAAAAAATTATATTCATAACTATAATTTTTTTAATAAAAAATCAAAAAATCTCAAAACCCTAACCTCTTCCTATTATACCCAAAAGCTCTCAACAACCCCACACACCCTGTGATCATCACATCTCCACCTGGATAGGCGTACCTTCCATACCTTTTAAACATCTCCCTATTTGGCCCTGTAATCAGCACTTCCTGAGGCTCGATCCCCTCTAACACTACAGCACCATGTCCCCCATCTTCATATATATCCTCGTTTCTCAAGGTGCCCTCTGCAAGTCTATCAACGATATCCTTCAACTTCTCAGGTGTGAGCATCCCAGTATGATGTTCAAATATACCTCTTATCATCCCATCTTTCATGGAAACCCCTAAGGTATGGCCGTTGCCAATATCTAAACCTATAAATTCCTCTATCCCCTCCTCCATGGCATAATCCAATATACCACAGATGGAGGCTATCTTACTGTCCATCACAAACCCCCTATAGTTGTTCTCCTTCAAGGTTTCCAGTATACTGTTAAACCTGGAAAATATACCTTCCTCCTCCACTATTATATACTCCAATGGGTTAGAGGTCCTCCTAAGTTGTTCCCTGAAGTAGTTGAACCTTGTAATTCTATCACTTTGTCCCTTAACAAACCCATGATCCTGACATGCAACAGCAACTACATCTGGCTTAAATTCTACCCCTATCTCCCCAAATATCTTTTTAAATATCTCAAAATCTAAATCTCCAACTATTACATCTGGATGATCTACTCTATCCCTCAGTATTATTCCCCTCCTTGCCACCTCCTCTAAGTCGTCCCTAACAGTCCTTGCACATCTTTTAGTCATTATAACCTTATATCCTTTCTCTATATGTTGAAATATAGCTCTATTAACAGGACCTCCACCCATTACTTTACCGTCTATCTTTAGGTCTTTCTCCATCTTCAAGATCTTATCAGCAACTATCCTCGTAGGTGATGGAAGTATCAACTTTATAGCGTTCTCAATATTATCCCTCTCTATATTCAAGTAGAGAATATCCTGAGTACCTTTACCGATGTCTATACACATTATATCCATAGATTTCACCTATTTGTTATTATAATAATATTATATAGTCAAGAACATAACTTTTTAAACTATAATAAAAAGATAATTAGGGTAAAATAGAAAAATTAAAAAAACAATAAAAAGTGTAAAAAAACTCTTAAGAAAAAATTTGACAGAAATCTTACCTACTACTCCAGTACTCAGTGTAGTCCAGGGAATAAAGGTTATATTTTACTTTTTCATTTGTATTTATTCTTTATTTAGGTGTTTTTAAGATTTTTTTATTTAAATTATTTTCTTTTTATTATTAATTTTTATTTACAGTCTTCGATGGTTGTTGTTAATTTAAAAAGTTTGTTTGTTACTATAATTTTAATATAGTGATAAATAAAAACCATTTAAAAATTAAAAATGATTATAAGTTAAAATTTTATGTGCTTGGCTATAATTTCATAATTACTTGATTGGAATAAGATTTATTTATTTGGAGGTAAAACCTTTTGGATCCTTTTTATACCTCCTCTATGTCTAACCTTATCCCAACTACCTTACTTATCCCATTCTCCATATACACACCGTACAGGGTATCCGCCTTACTTATCATCTGTTCCCTGTGGGATATTACTATAAACTGGGAATCCCTTGAGGCATTCTTTATCATATCCCCTATTAAACTTGCATTTTTGGCATCCAATGTAGCATCTATCTCGTCTAAAACATAGAAGGGAGCAGGTAGTAACCTTTGAATAGCAAATAAAAACGCCAGTGCAGTTAAGGATTTCTCCCCACCACTCATCATATCTAAACTTTGAAGTCGCTTATTCTGTGGAGAGGCATCTATTAAGAGTCCCCCTTCAAATGGATTCTCTGGATTCTCCAATCTCAACCTCCCTTTACCTCCAATACTCTTATAAATCTCCTCGTAGTTCTTAGACACTTTTCTAAACACCTCCATAAATACCTCTTTTTTCCTCCTTTCAACCTCCTGGATCAGTTGGAGGTATTTTTCTTCATCCTTTTCGTACTCTTTCCTCTTAGTGAGTAGTTCCTTATAACGTTCCTCTATGTACCTGTAGTCCTCAATAGCCCTCATATTTACAGGTTCAAGTTTTTTGATGGCTCTCTCAACTTCTTGGATATGCCTCTCCAACTCCTCAATTTCCATTCCCTCTAATTTATCCACTGCCTCGTGTAGATCCTCTATATCTTCGAAGAGTTTCTTTTCCTCCTCCTCCAACTTAGTCTCCCATTTAACCTTCTCTAAAGACAGTGTATTTATCTCCCTGTCTATATTTTCAACCCTTTCTAAGAGTACCCTTTTACTACTGTAGAGTGTTTTTATTTCATTTTCGTATTTTTCCTTTTTCTCTGTAAGTTCTTTTAGATTCTCACTTAACCTTAAATATCTTTCTCTCTTCTCTTTCAAGGTTTTAGTACCCTTTTCAATACTGTTTCTGTAGAATTCAACGTTTTTCTCTAATATCTCTATCTTTTTATTTAACTCCTCTATTTTTTCCTTAATCTCACCTATCTTTGGAATAAGGATCTCTTCTATTAATGTTTTATTTTTATTTATATCGTTTTCTAAGGTATCTTTTCTCCTCTCTAGTTTCTCTATCTCCTCCTCTAACTCCCTGATCCTCTTTATAACTGTAGAGTCCTCGTAGGATTTCAACTCCTTTAATATACCCTCTCTTTTATTAATGATGTCATCTACCTTTTTCTCCAGATTTTCTATCTCGTCCTCTAACTCTCCCTCCAACCTCTCCAACTCCTCCAACTCTCCCTGAAGTTTTCTGTTGATAGTTTGAAGTTCCTCTATTTTCCTGTTGTGCTCCCTTACAATCTCTATCTTTCTTCTCTCCCTCTCTCTTATAAACTTCAATTTATTCTCCAATTCCAACTTTTTACTGTAGTAGTTATTTATCCTTTCATTTAGCCTCTCTATCTGAACTATCAACCCATCTCCACCATTTAACCTCTCCTCTATATCTTTCAACTCCTCTTTAATCCTCTCAAGTTTTTCAGTGTCTATCTCAATCTTTATACTGGCAGAGGGCTTAACACTACCCCCTACCATGGCACCTGAAGGTTCTATAACGTCTCCCTCGAGGGATACAAATCTGGCCCTGTATTTTTTTGAAAGTTCCTTGGCTGTTTTTAGATCCTTCACGATGTAGGTGTTGCCAAATACGTAGTTAAATATTCCCCTGTACTCCTCCTGAAACTCCACTAGATCGATAGCCCTCCCCACTACACCTTCCTCTAAGATAGGTTCTGGTTCTCTACCTTTCACCCTATCCATAGGTAGGAATGTGGCCCTTCCCAACTTATTCCTCTTAAGGTACTCTATAGCCCTGACACCATCCTCCATACTCCTAACTACGATATACTTCAACCTACTACCTCCTGCAACCTCCACCGCTACCTTATACTTCTCCTTCGTTTTTCCCAAGTTCCCCACTATATCTATAACTCCTGGAAGGTTGGCCTCTAATACCCTCCTTACTGTGTTATCTATGTTGTAATTCTCCATCTCCTTTAACGCCTTAATTTTCCCATTTTCCTTAGCATATTCACTGTATAACTCCTCCCTTCTCCTCTGAAGTTTTTTCTTCTCCTCCTCAAGTTTCTCCACCTTTCTCTTCAACAGTTCTAACTCTACAGATACATCCTCCAACTCCCTGTAGATGGACTTAGTATCTAACTCCTCCTTCTCCAGCGCCTCTAACTCTTTCCTAAGTTTTTCTATCTCCTTTGAATTTTGGGATATTTGGAAGGATTTTCTATCTATATCTCCAAGGACTTTACTTAACTCCACCCTTAATCTGTGAAGTTCCCTCTGATAGGTATTAAACCTTTCAGTAAGTTTCCCCTCTATCCCTTTAAGTATATTTATACGAGTTTCCCATCTTTCTATCTTAGATTTTAGGGAGTCCCTCTCACTCCTTAGAAGTCCTATCTTCTCCTCTATAATTCTTAACTCTCCCTCTTTCTCCAGTATCCCCTCCTTCAACATTTCAACCTTTTTTCTAGTATTATCCAACTCCTCTCTTTTACTTTTCAACTGTAATTTAGCATTCTTTAATTCATTCAGTGTGTTGTCGAGGTTCCTCCTATCACTCTCAAGGGTTAATTCAAGTTCCCTTATGGCTTTGTGTAACTCCAAGATCTCCTCGTTTCCTTTCTCCTTCAACTCCTCAGTTACATTATCTAACTTATTCCTTAAGTTAGATATCTTACCCTCTATCTCCTCCAACTCCTTAATGTATCTCCCCTTGGATCTCTCCAGTTCCTCTATTTTCTTCTCAATATCTTTCACTTTTCCCCTTACCTTCTCTACCCTTTTAGATGTTAAAACATACCTGGCAGTTTTCAACTCCTCACTTAGTTTTATGTATCTCTCAGCCTCCTCCTTCTCCCTTTTAAGTTTATCGAGA
>DQVU01000023.1 GCA_015661585.1 Methanothermococcus okinawensis
GAGGGGTATAAAAACATAAGGTTGATGATACCACTAGTTACAAATCCCTTAGAAGTTAGAAAGGTAAAGGAGTTGGCAAGGGAGATAGGTTTAGAGTTAGGAAAGGATGTTGAATTTGGAGTTATGGTAGAGACGCCAGCAGCTGCACTTATTATAGAGGATATTATAAAAGAGGGGATAGACTTTGTTTCCTTAGGTACAAACGATTTAACTCAATATACGATAGCCATAGATAGGAACAACGAACTTGTTGCAAAGTATTACAGGGAGAATCACCCTGCAGTTTTAAAGTTGATAGAGTACGTCATAAAGACATGTAAAAAATACGGTGTAAAAACCTCCATATGTGGCCAGGCTGGAAGTAGGCCCTCTATTGTGGAGAAACTTGTTAGATGGGGTATTGACAGTATCTCTGCAAACATAGATGCAATAGATACTATAAGGAAGACTGTGGCGAGAACTGAGCAGAGGATCATCTTGGAGACTATTAGAGATAGGAAGTTTAAGATGGATTAAAATATAATTATTAATTCTTTATTTGGATGGTAGTATGGTAGATAAAAAGATCCAAGATAGAATTACTAAGGAGAAAGTAGAGGAGTATCTCAGGAAAACAGAGGAGGCAATAGGAATTATTAAAAAAGGCCTACCTCCAGAGAGAAGTTTACTCTACGATGTCGCTTTGGACTTCCTATCTATGATAGAGTGTTATTTTAAGGATGCAAAGGTGTTTATAGAGAAAGGAGATTATATAAATGGATTTGCTTCTCTGAACTACGCCTACGGCTGGATAGATGCTGGAGTCCGTTTAGGTATATTCGATGTTGGAGATGACGATGTAAAATTCACATTGGCGAAGTAAATTAAAAAATACGGTGAGAGGAAGATGCCCAACTATCATGTAACCTTACAGGCTCCCTACATAGTAAAAAACGTTGAAGATGTGGAAGACGCCATAAGTGTGGCAATATCCAGCGTGGGAAAGTTGTTAAACAAGAACAACATGGAGTATGTAGATATAGATGTAGGATTAACTATATGTCCAAAGTGTGGAGAACCTATAGACTGTGTCCTAGTGGTTGCCAGGACTGCTATGGTGGGACTGCTACTCTCTATGAAAGTCTTCAATGCAGAGAGTTTAGAGCATGCCATAAGAATAGCTAAATCCACCATAGGCAAGGCTTTGAAAGACATACCCCTCGAGGTGGTGGATGTAGTGGAGATATAATTACTACACTTTTCATTAAAGAATAAAAATTAATCAATTAATTATGATAATCATAGTTTCCATCAAAGTGATAGTTAAAAATAATGAAAATAATTATAAAAATTAATGATAAAAAAATAAGAAAAAATAAAAAAAATTCTGATCAACTATTTATAGAAAATCTTCTACATTTCATGTTCAGAAATATCTCGAATATTTAATAGTTTTGTCCCTCAACCTTCCCATTTCTTCCACACTTCTATAAATAAACTCCCGTCTCAATTCATACAACTTAAAGATGAGTACTATAGAAACTTGATGGAAGAACTAAGGTTTTATTTTTTTATTGAGATGGTTGATATGTTGTAATATGTTTGGTATAAATAATTGTGTTTCTTTAATGGAAGTTTATGATAGAAAATTTTATTCTTTTTCCAGTGCTCAGAAACAAAGAAGTAATAAGGAGTTTTCTACTTTTTAATTTTTCCTTTTTAGACATTTACTTAAAATTTAATTTTATTTTAATTAACCTTAGTTCCCACCAAAGGGAGATTAAAAAGAATAATAAAAATTATAAAAAATATAATAAAATCCCAATAAAAGAGATGATTAATAATAATGAAACTATAAGGTTATCCCATCGTTATAGTTAAGAGGTATCCAGAGAATCTTCCCTTTCTCCATATTTAGAAGTAGAGGGGGATATATTTATATTCGAGGTAAATAGAGGTTTTTTATTTTTTAACAATCTTTTTCCTTATTTTTTATCTTATTATTATTTTTATAATCATTTTTATCTTTATTGATGGAAACTGGAGTTATAATTGTCATTATCTCTCAATCAGGGTTATAAATAAAAAGGTGTGAATATGCTTCCAAATAAGGTTGCCATAGATACCATCAGGAGATACATGGCAAGATTTGAAAAGGGGGAGGATGTAGAGGAGTTTAGAAGAGATCTCATTAGGGATCTCCTGAATCACAACGTTTTAGTTAAAACTGGAGATGGTACCTACACATTGGTATCAGAATGTAGAGAGGAACTTATGCATTCCAGGATAGGGGCATTAAAGGAGAGTGTTGAAAAGTTCGTAATACCTTCAAATCTAAAACATATGAAAAATCCAAAGATACTGGATCTCTGTAGTGGTATAGGTTACAACTCTATAGGAGCTCTTCACTACAATAGAAACTGTAAAATAGATATGGTGGAGTGCTGTAAAGAGGTGCTCTTTCTATCCCTATGCTTAGATATACCCTACGAAGAACATAACATAATTAAAAATAGGATTAAGGATTTCCTCGAGGGAGATGTAAGTAGAAGTAGTATAAACATATACCTTGAAGATGGGAGGAGCGCTATCAAGAAGTTGGAAGGTGGATATAATGTAGTATTTCACGATGCATTCTCTCCCCAGCGGGATGCTGTACTGTACACCGTAGATTTCTTAAGAGAGGTCTATAAGAAGATGGATGATAACGCTGTTTTAATATCCTACTCTTCCTCCATACCCTTTAGAAGTGCATTGGTAGAGGCTGGTTTTATCCTATCGGAGGGACACCCTGTAGGTAGAAGGAGGGGAATAACTATAGCCTACAAGAATCCATCTCCAGATAGGAAGATAAGGAGGATACCTCTAACAGATGAGAGACTTATAGCGATATCTACAGTTGGAGTACCCTACCGAGATCCCAACTTAAACTTCACCCATGAAGAGATCGTAGAGTATAGAAGGTTGGAGAGGATGGAGTTTAAGAAGAGACTGTTAGAGATAGGTAGGTACTATCCTACGAAGAAGGTTAAATTAGGGATGGTGGATAAGAAGTTTTTAGATATTCAAAGGTTGGATTTAAACTCCAGTCAGGTAATTTTAAAGATGAGGGAGGTTTTAGGAGTATAAGTTATTTTTTAAAATCACTTAATTTAAGGGACTTCTTGAGATCCGCCACTATATACTTTGCAACTTCCACCATAACATCGAGGATCTTCTTGGTGGTGATATGGGAATAGGCCTCTGGATGGTACTCAACGTCTATATATTCCTCCACTATCTTGGCCTGTTTTTTAGCTAACTGTATAGCCACTAAATGCTCCACACTGTACCCTTCCCCAAAGTACATACCTTTTAGGAGATCAGCTCTGATGATCCTAAACCCACACTGTATGTCCCTAAAGAAGTATATCCTACCTACGTAAAGGGAAATCAGGGCAGACATAAAAACACTGGCTAAGAAATTAGATATCTGCCTATGGAAAGGAATAGAAGAGTATCTCCTTATACCAAAAACAGCATCCCCCTTACATTCCATCAGTTTTTTAAACATCTTTGGAATATCCTTAGGTTTATGTTGATAGTCTCCATCCATAAATACGATGTATTTATATCCTAACTTCAGTGCCAACTCTGTTCCACTTTTAAGAGCCTTTGACTTACCTTCGTTCTTCTCTTTAAATATAGTGTATATTTTATTTTTATACTCTCCTCTACCTAGATACTCCTCAATAACTTTTTTAGTGTTATCTACACTTCCATCGTCTACAACGAGTACATCTACAGGTATAGTATTTAAGTCCTTTAAAACCTTTAAAATATTTTTTTCTTCGTTGTAAGTTGGAATTATTACTATGGATTCTTTCATACAATTTCCTCTAAATTCTTGATATAAATAGTTAAAAAATAGTAAGAAAGGTGTAGAAAAATCTATATAGATTATTTGTTGTTTTTAAACTTTATTCATGGAAGGGGATTATTAAAATAATCAAAATCATAATTATAAAAATTACAAATAAAGATTTAATATTTATTTTTTATCCATTACAGGGATTGATATGAAAATAAAGAAAATAGTTATAAAGGGAATAGTGCAAGGTGTCGGATTTAGACCTTTCATCTATAGGATAGGCAGGGATAACAACCTAAGGGGCTATGTAAAAAATATGGGAAACTACGTTGAGATAGTAGTGGCTGGTGAAGATAGGGATATAAAAAACTTTCTAAGGGATATAAAGAATAAAAAACCACCTTTAGCCAAGATAGAGAAGATAGAGGTGTCAGATTACAACGGTCCCTTTAATTACAGGAATTTTGTTATAGAAGGTAGTGATAGTAAAACAGATGGAGATGGAGGTACTGTACCTCCAGATGTATCCATATGTGAGGAGTGTCTAAGGGAGATGTGGGATAAAAATAACAGGAGATACAGGTA
>DQVU01000030.1 GCA_015661585.1 Methanothermococcus okinawensis
CTCTACACTTGTTATATTAACTAAATTATTGGGTATAGTAACTCCTACCACAACTGCACTTAATAATGCTACAAGTATCAGCATTATTAACTCTAGAGATATTTGCCCTCTAATTTTGTACGTTTTCATATAACCCACCCCAACATAATTATTATTATTAACATTATTAATATTTATTATAATTAAATAATAATTATTTTTAAGTATATAAATATTTTGAAAAGATAACAATTATGAAAATTGTAGCAAAAGTAAGATTTTATATAGAGTTACAATCACTTTAACGTATATATTAACTCTATATCTTATTAGGTGTATATAACAATTGATACCCTTCAATTGGGATATCATGGATGTAGAGAAAATTATAAAGGAATTAAACTTAAAATTTAGAAAGATAGATGGAAAGAATCTAATAATAGCGATAACTACCGACGAGAACAAAAACGTACTGATGACGGCGTTTATGGATAAGGAAGCATTGAAAAAAACCTTAGAAACTGGCTATATGCACTACTACTCTACAAGTAGGGGAAAACTCTGGAAGAAGGGTGAGGAGAGTGGTAATATACAGAAGGTAAAGGAGATCTATCGGGATTGTGACGGGGATGCACTTCTCTTCGTCGTTGAGCAGAAGGGAGTTGCATGTCATGAGGGATATTACTCCTGTTTTCACTATAAGGTAGATCTGAAAAATAGAGATATGGGATAAAATGGAGAGGCCTAAAATCTGTGAGATAAAAGAGATAGTAGTTGAAACTCCAACTGTAAAAACTTTCATCTTAGATAGGAAGTTTAAATTTAAGCCTGGACAGTTTGCCATGTTGTGGCTCCCAGGTGTAGATGAGAAACCCTTTGGATACTCCTCCGATAGGAGTTTTACAGTTGCTAAGGTTGGTAGATTTACAGAGGCTATGCACAATTTAAGGGAGGGGGATCTAATAGGTGTCAGGGGGCCTTATGGGACATCTTTTGAACCTTTGGGGGACAGGATACTGGGGGTTGCCGGGGGTGTTGGAGCTGTACCTGTTGTAACCGCCATGGAGGAGTTCTCAAGGAAAGGTTTTGAGGTTGTTACTATACTTGGTGCCCGTAGTAAGGAGGAGTTGCTCTTTGTGGAGAAGTTTGAGAGATGTGGAGAGTTGCTCCTATGTACAGATGATGGAAGTGTAGGTTATCATGGATTTACAACTGGGAGGTTGGAGGAGTTGCTGAAGGAGGATAGTGATTTCGATCTTATAATAACCTGTGGGCCAGAGTTGATGATGAAGAAGGTAGTTGAGATTGGGGTGAGGTATAATATTCCTGTCCAGGTGTCCCTCGAGAGGTATATGAAGTGTGGGATCGGTCTATGTGGCCAGTGTGCTTTAGATGAGGAGGGTTTCTGTGTCTGTAGGGATGGACCTGTGTTCTGGGGAGATAGGTTAAGATATATAACTGAGTTTGGGAGGTATAAGAGGGATGGGAGTGGTAGTAAGGTGTTGATATAGTATTGAAAGAGGGAGTGTATGCTCTCTCTAAGTAGAGGTATTCTACTGTTGTTTCTTCTCCTTTTATTAATAGACGGAGTATCTGCCTACGACTTTGGATATATAAAGATAAATTATAAAGAAGATAGTAAGACCTACAATTTCCAGATAGATAAGGTGGAGAATTATACCTACAACCTTACCTTTGAGCACTACGGAAATATAGATAAAGGTATGGGAGTTAAGATCTATCTAAATGGTAAGTTGATATATACCATCGAAGGAGAGGGTAGGGGTTTTACATGGGATGTGAAGAGGGTGAAAATAGATGTTACAGACTGTATAAATAACGGGAGCAACACTTTGAGGGTAGAAGGGGTGAATTTAAGGGCTGATCCTGAGAGGAGGTATTATCCCTATTACGTTTTAAATGGCGTTAGGATAGATGAACCTTTTACGGTTAAGGTACCTGTGTCTATTGCCCAGGTGGTGATATGTGTGGTTGTAATGATGGTGGTTGGTGTAAGGTATTTGGAGAGGTTGAAAATATAACTAAAAAATAAAATAATAAAATTATTCTAAATAATATTTATCTCATAAATATTTTAATCAATTATATACACTAATGCTTCAGGTAATAGATATCTCACCTTACTTTGCAACAGTTTTAGTACAACTTTCTTATATAGAGGCATATTAGATATTTCAGGTATTGCTTTAGTTCTCTTTCCTATAATTATCGAATAGAGATCGATCTCTTGTAAATTATTAGGTTTCCAGTTTAGAGGTTTCGTAGCTTTTAGAAAAACTCCTGGAGCTTCATGATTTTGTTTTATAGAGCGATTATTTCAAATCAGAAAATTTTTTCATATCCATCTACTTCATAACGTCAAAAATCATATGAATATCCATGATATGAAAATCCTTTAGAACGTGTTGTAATATATATCTTCCAGGTTTCAAAACTTGTTTCATATTATTAATTACAAGTCTCCAATCTCTAACATGTTCAAGAAGTTTCGTAGCAATAACTACATCAAATGACTTAGTACCAAAATGTTCTACTAATATTTCAGCGGATACAATGGTCTCAACATATCTACCATAGTTCTATGTCCACTCCAATATATTCACTTGGTGAAAGGAATTTCTCTATTAGAGGCCTAATACTTCCATTAACATACTTACTACCAACTTCAAGAACCCGTTTGTCTCTAAACTCTTTGGTTTCAACTTCTTTAATAAAAAATTCTATGACAGCCACGTTCATAACATCATCCCAATTTTATTTTTTTTATTTTTTAATTCTTCGGTTTTAAGTAGAATATTGCCTGATCTCCTTGTTGAAGTTTATTTAATTCTTTTGCCTGTTTTTTCCACTTCCATAATTGTCTAATACTAAAATATGCTTTTATATTTGTGATCCAACAACAAGAGGTATTCCCATTTTATACAATTCACTTCCCCAGAATTGGAAATCTGTTGAATCGAAAATAATTTTTTTAATTTTCAATCCTACTTTTTTAGTTAAAATTTCGAAACTCTTTAATGTATGAATGA
>DQVU01000102.1 GCA_015661585.1 Methanothermococcus okinawensis
GTATGTGCTGCGATGTGTGTAGATGCAGGTACCCAAATGTTCTCTCCAGAGAGGACTTCAGCACTTGTTGGAACTGTATACGGTGCTATAGACGAATTCAGAGAGCCTATGAAGTATGTAATTGAAGGGGCTCTTGAGATAAAAGATATGTTCCAATAAATCAATAGGTTAGGAGTTATGATAGAGGTTGAGGTATTTCCCCACAGATATTTAAAAGCAACAACCACTGAAAAGTTCCTTAACGAGATATACTCCCTGGAGACTGTAGAGAGGGTCATTATTCATGGCCAACCTCTACCAAAAACTGTGTACTACGGTCCTGCAAGAGGTACTCCAGTGAACCACTCTGAGAGAAAGGTGATCAACGTACATGGAGTTCCAGTGGAACTTACAGTGATGGCAGGGCGGTTCTGGATTACCTTAAAAGATGACAGTGAGATAGAGAAGATAGAAGAGATCTGTAAATCCCTCTTTCCCTTTGGATACGATATAAAGGTAGGTAAATTTACCAGGGATAAGGCAACAGTGACGGACTATATAAAGTACGGTGAAAGAGTAGTAAATATGATGGACAGATCTCTCATTGGATTGATAGATCCAAGGAGTAAATTTGAAAGTGCAGTGAAAATAATACCTAAAGAAAAGGATGAAAAGACATCTTCTAAAGAATAATAGGATGTGATTCTATGCCTGTGGGAAGAAGGGAACAGATAATAGACTGTAGGGCAGTGATGGGGTTAGGAGAAGGAGGGGGCTTAGCCCAGAGAGGGACCTTTGCAGAGGCCCTAAGAAACGATGTAGTCGTTGTAGCCATGTCTCCAGGGAGGCGACATATTACAAAACCAGTGTGTGAGATAACCTACGGGATAAGAGAGGCTGGCATCCAAACTAGTGTCTTAGTTCTAAATGCAGGGAGTGGTATACCTCATGATGCCCCCTATGGAAGTTTAGGATCTACATTTGGTATAAAACCAGAGGAGGCAGAGCAGGTTAACAGACATAAACTCTGTATAATACATTTTGGAAACGTTAAAAGTCATATCGTATATAAAGCTAGGCTATTCCTTAGGTATGTGGAAATACCGACGATAGTAGTCTGTCAAACCCCTGTAGATATGGAGGATTTCGCAAAGGTAGGTATAAAGACGAGAGATGTTATGCCCCTTGAACCTGTAACTAAGGGTACTATAGTGGATATAGTATCTGGTATTGTTAGGGGGGAATCTCCCCCTCAATCAAAGATTGATGAAATTATCACAAAAATTAAAGACAATCTAAAAAATATAAAAAATAAGAGGTGATCTTATGGCATACACACCTCAATTCTATCCAGGTAAAACGAGAATTGCTCAGAACAGAAGAAACCATATGAACCCAGATGTCCAGTTGGAGAAGTTGAGAGAGATTCCAGATGACGATGTTGTAAAGATTATGGGACATAGACAGCCAGGAGAGGACTACAAGACTGTCCATCCACCATTGGAGGAGATGGATCTCCCTGAAGATTACGTCAGAGATCTCGTTGAACCTATAAATGGTGCCAAGGAAGGACATAGAATAAGATACATCCAATTTACAGATTCCATGTACAACGCTCCAGCACAACCATACGATAGGGCAAGAACCTACATGTGGAGATTTAGAGGAGTAGATACAGGTACTCTCTCAGGGAGACAGGTTATAGAGATGAGAGAGAGTAACTTAGAGGATATTGCAAAGAACTTCTGTATAGATACTGCATTCTACGATCCAGCAGTCTGTGGTATAAGAGGGGCTACAGTACATGGACACTCCCTGAGACTCGATGAAAATGGATTGATGTTCGATGCACTACAGAGGTATGTATACGACGAGAAAACAGGACATGTACTCTATGTAAAGGATCAGGTTGGGAAGCCTCTAGATGAGCCAGTAGACGTTGGAGAACCTCTACCACCTGAGAAGTTGGCAGAGATAACAACAATCTACAGAAAGGATAATATCCCAATGAGGGAAGATACAGAACTTATTACCGTAGTTAAGAGGATCCATAGGGTTAGAACCTTAGGAGGATACATACCTACCGATGAGATATTTAAAGAATTATAAATTATAATAATTATAAAAATTTTTTGAGGTGAATATGATGGAGGCAGAAAAAAGATTATTCCTCAAAGCATTAAAGGAGAAATTTGAGGAAGATCCAAAGGAGAAGTA
>DQVU01000188.1 GCA_015661585.1 Methanothermococcus okinawensis
ATAAAAGATAAAATAGAGGCAGGGATTGGATATAGTTATATAAACACTGGGAAGATTGAAGATATAAATAAACAAATTGGTGGTACTTTGAAAAAAATAAGAGTCCTGGTAGTGGATGATTCTGCATTCATGAGAAAAGTAGTTTCAGATATATTGAACTCTGATGAGGAGATAGAAGTAGTAGGTACTGCAAAGGATGGTGTAGAGGCTGTTGAACTTACTCAGAAATTGAAACCTGACGTTATCACCATGGATGTAGAGATGCCGAGGATGAATGGGATAGAGGCTGTTAGAAAAATAATGGAGATCCAACCAACGCCAATAATGATGTTATCGGCACTTACTAAAAGGGGGTCCAAGGAAACCTTGGAGGCTTTAGAAGCGGGGGCTGTTGATTTTATTCCCAAACCATCTGGTACAATATCTTTAGATATAAGAGAGATTGGAGATGAACTAATAAAAAAAGTAAAGGCTGTGGCTAAGGCACGGGTAAGAAGAAGGATACCTACAAAACCCAAGGGAGAAAGTGAAAAGAAAGAAGGGATCTCTAAGAAAGAAAAAAAAGTTACCTCTGAACTTGAATTGGATATTCCTCCCGAGAAACTTTCTAAAATGGCTGTAATAATAGGTTCTTCAACGGGAGGTCCTCCTGTAGTAACTCAGATAGTCTCAAAACTTCCAAAGAACATGCCACCAGTATTCATAGTTCAACATATGCCTGAAGGGTTTACAAAGATGTTTGCAGAGAGAATGAATGCAGAATCTCTACTAACTGTAAAAGAGGCTGAAGATGGGGAGCTAGTGAGACCAGGATATGCCTATGTGGCTCCAGGAGGCTATCATATGTTGTTGAAAAAGAGGGGAAACAACGTATATATTGTACTGGATAACAAGATGCCCAAAGTCCATGGTACAAAACCTTCTGTTGAGATTACCGCCGAATATGTGGCAAGAATATACGGTGGAAAAACTGTGGCAGTAATGTTAACTGGAATAGGTAGAGATGGGGCAGAGGCATATAAGTTAATAAAGGAGAAAGGAGGAAAAATAATAGCCCAAGATAAGGACTCTTGCATTGTATTTGGAATGCCAAAGGCTGTTATTGAGTTAGGTATTGTAGATGCTATATTACCTCCCTCAAAGATACCTGAAACTATTGTTAAGTTTATCAAGAGTATCTACAAGGGATAACTATGGATGAGATGGAGCAGTATAAGGAACTGTTCTTGACAGAGGCGATGGAACACCTTCAGGCTCTAAATCAGTATTTAGTAGAACTTGAAAACAATCCCGAAAATTTAGAAATAATTAATTTAATATTTAGATCTGCACATACCTTGAAAGGATCAGCGAGAACTGTAGGGTTTGATCATATATCCAACCTTACCCACCATATGGAGGATATCTTGGATTACCTGAGGGAGGGAAAGATACCTGTAACCTCGGAAATTATGGATCTACTTTTTGAGTGTCTCGATGCCCTTGAAACAATGGTCAATGAAATCGAGGAAGGTATTACTGAAACATCTGTAGATGTAGATGGGTTAGTTGAGAAAATAAAGAAGTTGAAGGAGAAGTATCTCTCAGGTGTAGAGGAGGAAATAACACCTACAGAAGAGGAGAAAAAAGAGGAAGTGGTATCCACTACTAAAGAAGAAAAAGAAGAAGAGAAAAAAGAAGCGAAAAAAACCAAAATTAAAGTTATTTTGAAGAATCCTACAACTACTCTAAAGGTCAAAAAGGTAGTAAAAGTTCCCACAACATCTGAAGAGGAGGTAAAGAAACCAAAAAATCTAGAAGATATCCTTGAACAGATGGGTAAATCTGTTGAAGTTCTTGGTATAATTGCAGAGGCCCTGGAGTACAGTGAATTAAAAACTGTACTAAAAAAGATAGAGGAGTTAGTAAATAAAGTAATGGATGACAGTATTGTTTTTACTAAGTCAGTAATGGATGCTTTAAGGTATTCCTTAGATGCAATGGAAAAGATAGCCAAAACTGTAGAGGAGGGTAAGGATCTTTCAAATATAGATGTTGACTTATCGGAGTTAAGTGATATCTTAGATAAGGCGTTATCAACTGAATCTAAGGAAGTAGTTTCTGAGAAAGTTGAAGAGTATGAGGTAACTTTAGATCATACAAAATTTAAAATTGATGAGTATGGAGAGCGTATTAAAGAACTCTTTGAGAAGGGTTACAAATTATACCACTTAAAGGCTAAAACCGCTGAGGACTGTGCCCTAAAATCTGTTAGACTGCTGATGGTATTAAACACGGTACAAAAAATAGGAGAGGTACTAGATACAATACCTAAGGAGGAAGTACTTAAGGAGGGAGAGGGAGAGGAAGAGTTGGAAATACTCTTCCTCTCAGATAAACCTATAGAGGAGATTCAGAAAGATTTAGATACAATAAGTGAAATGGAATACATAGTAGTATCTCTCGTTGATGTAGAGTTAAAAGTTGAAGGAGAGATAGAAGAAGAGATGGAAGAGAAAAAAACTGAAGAAGATCTACAGGATGCCTATAAAGTAGAGGTAATAATAGACGAAGAGTGTTTATTAAAATCAGTTAGAGCCTATATGGTTATAAAGGAACTTGAAGATTTAGGGAAGATTGCCAAAGTAGAACCCTCGTTGGAAGTGATACAGAAGGGAGAGTTCAAAGATACAAAGGTTACCATATACCTCATAACGAACAGGGAACCTGACGATATAAAAGAGGTTGTACTGAGTATTCCTGAAATAAAGGATGTTTCTATAGAACTTCCAAAATACATGGGAGAAATAAAGGCTGAAAAAGCGGAAACTAAACCTCAAAAAAAGGAAGTAGAAAAAAAGAAGATAGAAACTCCTGCAAAAAAAGCTCCTAAAGAAATAACAACAAAAAAATCTTCAACAGTTCAAACTGTAAGGGTAAATATTGAAAAGTTGGACAAACTTATGAACTTAGTGGGAGAGTTGGTAATAAATAGAGCTAATTTCGCCCAGATAGCAGAGAAATACGATATAAAGGAGTTGCACAATGCAGTAAATAGACTCAACATGCTAACCACTGAACTCCAAGAGGAAGTTATGGCAATGAGAATGATTCCAGTATCCTTTATATTCAACAGGTTTCCAAGGACAGTGAGGGATCTTGCGAAGGCCCTTAACAAGGAAGTTGAATTGATAATTGAAGGTTCAGATATTGAATTGGATAGAACTGTATTGGATGAACTTGCTGAACCTCTAACTCACATTATTAGAAATGCGTTAGATCATGGTATAGAATCTCCTGAAGAGAGAGAGAAAGTAGGTAAACCTAGGAAAGGAAAGTTAATATTGAAGGCAGCAAGAGAGAGAAATCATGTACTTATTATTGTGGAAGATGACGGTAGAGGGATAGATCCAGAAGTTATAAAGAAAAAGGCTGTAGAAAAGGGCCTTATTACAGAAGAAGAAGCTATGAGGATGTCTGATCAAGAGGCTATTAATTTAATATTCCTGCCAGGGTTCAGTACTGCTGAAAAGGTTTCAGATGTTTCTGGAAGAGGAGTGGGAATGGATGTTGTAAAGACAAAGATAGAGTCCCTTGGAGGTAGTGTAACTGTCTACTCTGAAAAGGGCAAAGGTACAAAAGTGGTACTCCAGTTACCACTGACGATGGCTATTATATTGGTGTTATTAGTTAGATTGAAGGATCAGGTATATGCAATACCTCTAACAAGTGTTTTAGACGTTACACATGTTAAAAGAGATGAGATAAAGAACATAGAGGGTCAGGATGCTATACTTTACAGAGGAGATATACTACCAGTAGTGTGGTTGAAGGATATACTTAACTTCCCATGGAATGGTGAAGAATCTGAGGAAATATATATCGTAGTTATAGAGAGGAACAAAGGTAAATTAGGTATTGTTGTAGATGATGTTATAGGACGTGAGGAGATAGTAGTAAAACCTCTCCAAGGTATTCTAAAGAATATCCAGGGCTTTGCAGGGGCAACTATATTGGGAGATGGGAGGGTAGCGTTTATTTTAGATTTAAACAGTGTGTAGGTTGTTTATAATGGCAATAAGGGTAAAAATAGGTGGTTTAGAAGTAGCAAAAAGTCCAGAGATACTTGAAACTTTATTAGGTTCCTGTGTAGCCCTGATGCTATACGACAGAGGGAAGAAGATAGGGGGTATGGCACATATAATGCTCCCCTATACCGACGATCCAAATGTGAAGGATCCTGGTAAATACGCAAATACTGCAGTACCTGCATTAATTACTAAAATGGCAGTATTGGGGGCAAGGCCTAATAAATTAGTGGCTAAGATAGCAGGAGGAGCTGCAATGTTCAAAACTTCTAATACTATAAATGTTGGAAAAAAAAACGTTGAAGCAACAAAGAGGGAGTTAAGTAAGTATAAAATAAAGGTAGTTGGTGAGGATGTAGGAGGTGAGGGTAGTAGGACTGTTAAATTTTTTTTAAAGGATGGAAGGGTTGTTGTGACCCATAAAGGAAATAGTAAGATTATATAATAATTAAAAAAATCCACTACTGGTAGGATTATGTCCATGATCCGTCTCTGAAACTGAAGTAGGTTATATCTCTTGCTATTGAGGTTTAATCTTTTATAATATAGTTATTAATAGGTTGATGAGAACTTTGGTTATAAATTATTATTATAAATAGAGGGTGATAAAATGGATTGTAAGAAATTACTACTAGTAATTCTAATATTACCTACCTTTTTATTTTTTATAATATTTTTGACAGTATTTTACTTAGCTGCTCCTCATATTATCCCTGTTATTCTACAAAATACTATCTTTATACTCTTAGGAATAGTAATTTCAGTAGGTATATCTTATATTGTTGCATCTAAGCTATTTGAAAGATTAGAAAGATGTAAAAACCTACTTCAAAATATACTCTTAATATTAGAAATGGATCCTTCTGTTATAGATGATCCAAATGTATTTGAAACAGTAACACAAGAAATAGAAAAATTAAAAAGAACTTACGAAAAATTTAAAAATTACAGAAAAGAGATAAAGCGTACAATTGATGAAATTATAGATGTAGTATTTAAACTTGAACAGGGAGATTTAACTGTTAGAATGGATGAAAATAGAAAGTATAACAAACTCCAAAAATCATTTAACAGGGCTATGTCAAATATATCACAACTTATCAAAGATCTAAGAGATCACATAGACAGATTGAACGCAGAGGTAAATAAACTTAGAGAAGAGATAGAGAAGACAAAGGAGATCTCAGATCAGGTAACAGA
>DQVU01000190.1 GCA_015661585.1 Methanothermococcus okinawensis
TACTGTATCCTATCACTTGTAAGTAGTACAGAGTTTGTCTCCTTTGCAACCTTTCTTATCATGGCGTCTATCTCTCCAGTCTTGGCAAGTTGTATCGCATCTATGGAGGGCCTCTCACCGTAGTACTCTATCTCTATGTTGTGATCCTTAGATATCTCCACAAGTCTCGTAAGTTCCTCTATACCTAGGAATCCTATCTCCCGGCCTTTATTTGCCTGGGCCTCCAACTCTGCTACTACAGCCTCTGGGATTATGATCTTACAGTCTTTTATAACTCCATTTTTTATAAGTTCAGATATCCTCCCATCTATAATTACACAGGTATCGACAGTGATATTTTTCCCCTGTAAATTCATCTTCTCTTTTTCCATAGTTGTATCACCTAAAAATTAAATTAAAAATAATCCTTTAAATTATCTTTAATCTCTTTTTATAAAAAAGTTTTAGATAGTGTAAAAACTTACAATAATAAATGATTATTATATTTATATTTTACCTTAGCTCCTCAAAGTAACCATTGAAAAAATAACAAGTAATAAACAAAAACTATTTGTACTAAATAACAACTATCGAGAATCTCAATCAATAATAAAACCATAGTTCCTATCAACGTGATAATTTAAGATAATATATAACAATAAAAATAATGATAAAAATAGAAAATGGTTTTAAAAATAAAAATTAAATCCTACTTGTTTCTCCAGTGTCCAGTTTAGCCTAGGAGGTAGGAGCTTATTTTACTTTTTATTAAGATTTTTATTATATTTTTTATCATTCTTCTAATCACTACCTTGATGGAAACTATAGTTTATTTTTTATTTTTTAATGGTGTATTGGAGTTGATGATGGTTGTTAGACACATCAAAAAAATAAATAAAAGTTATTAAATATTAAATATCTTCAAATATTTTCTAAACACTTAGATAAAGATAGGAAATCCTATTGTGATATCACAGTTGTACCAGAAATTTTGAATTTTATATTTGGGATGATAAAAGTTTTTTTATTTTTATCTTATTATTTTTATAATTATTATTCTTCTAAACTATCACTTTGATGGAACTAGGGTTTAATGAATGTTATACATTTGACTATAAAAAATTAATAAAAAGTATTTCAATTTACATTGCCTCCTCCTCGGGATAGGCCGGTAGTTTGTGTTCCGCTAAATCAAGGCCCATCTCTTCTTCTTCCTCAGATACCCTGAGACCTCCAGTTATAACCCCAACTATCTTGGCTATTATATACCCTAAGAGTGTACCATATAGGATACAGAATACAGCTGCGATTATCTGGCTGATTATATTGATGTCCTGTCCTGTACCTCCAAGGGCTGTCATTCCAAAGACCCCTGCTAATATCGCCCCAATAACTCCTGCAGTTCCATGAACCGCTACAACACCACATACATCATCTAACTTGAAGTTTTCCAAGAGTTTATACACAAGGGGCACCTGGGCACCTGCAATGAGACCTATTATCAGCCCTCCAATTGGACTGACTATATCTGTCCCAGCACAGATTGCCACTAAACCAGCAACTAAACCGTTGGCTGTAAATAGTACATCCTTCTTTGATACCAAGAGAGCCCCTATACCTCCTCCAGCCATGGCCAGTGTGGTAGTGGCACATACCAATCCACTTATATCCTTCAAGGCCAAGGCACTACCTACGTTGAATCCATACCATCCAATTGCCAGGGCAAAGGCTCCAAAGACTGCCATAGGTATGTTGTGTCCTAATATAGGTACAGGTTTTCCATCTTTGAACCTACCCTTTCTAGGTCCCAACGCTGCAATAGCACCTAAGGCTAAGAACCCTCCCAAACCATGGACTATTAGACTTCCAGCGTAGTCATGCCAAGGTAATATATTTGCACCCCATGGACTTAGATATACGAAGAACGGATACAGTAAAGCTGTAATCAATATAGATAACAGTACATAGGCACTGAATTTTATCCTCTCGGCAACACCTCCTGAAACGATGGTGGCAGCTGTCGCTGCAAACACTAAACCAAAGAACCATTCAGCAAGTTCTTTGCCGTTATTCTCCAAAAATGGAGTTGCACTAAATATCTTTCCCCACCAAGTTATAAAATCACCTAGATTTAAAGAGGTACATAGTATATAACCTACAAATAACCATGAAACACATCCAACTAACCAATCAACCATGTTCTTCATCATAACGTTATTTACGTTTTTACTCCTAACCTGTCCTCCTTCCAACATTGCAAATCCTAACTGCATTAAAAATACTAACACTCCCATAATTACTAGGAAAAATACATCCAATTGAGTAATTAATTCTAGAATGTTGACCTCAGCCATATAACCACCTCATCTCTTTTATATTAAAGTGCCTCTCCATCTCTTTCTCCAGTTCTAACCCTTACAACGGACTCCACAGGCATTACGAATATCTTACCATCTCCATGTTTTCCAGTTTTGGCGTTTTCACAAATAACCTTAATAACCTCTTCAACATCGGAATCCTTAACAACGATTTCAAGTTTTACCTTAGGTAGCATATCTACGGTATATTCCCTCCCTCTATACCTTTCAATGATACCTCCCTGTAACCCCCTTCCCCTTACATCACTAACTGTTAAACCAATATATCCCTTCTCTGCCAAGGCATTTTTGACGATTTCCAATTTCTCTGGTCTTATTATAGCCTCTATTTTTTTCATATTCTCACCTACGTTAAACTCTAAAAAAGATTAGAAGGAATGGGAATTCCTATTCCTAATTCTTATTTAGTTATATATATATACTTTTCTATAATTTGTTAATCTAAATAAAGTGATATAATCTTAGCCTTTAGTATAGGGTTTAATTTATAATAATGAACAAAACTTTTAAATTAACAACAACCATCGAGGATCTCGATAAGTAATAATAATTATAAAAATAAAAAAATAATAAAGAATAATAAGAAAATAATAAAATAAGTTCTTATCCCCTCGATTATATAGTGTGCTGGTGAAGTAGGAGAAGATTTCTATTAACCCTTCTTCTTAAGAGTTTTTGCCTTTTCTGTTATTTCTTTATTTTTTACTTTTTATTATAATTTTTATTTAATTATTTATCGATATTTTCCCTGATTGTTGTTAATTTAAAAAGTTTTTATTACTATATTGGAGTTGATGATGTTAAACACGTCCATACGATTAAAAAGTAAAATGTTATCCTCTGATTTATACTGAGTAGTAGGGAAAATTTTTTATTATTTTTTTTCATTTTACTTTGTTAATTTTTATTATCGTTATTATTATTTATTACATTAGATATGTATTGTGTATTATATCTATATATTTTAAAAAATTATTAAAAGTAATTAAATAATAAAATCCCGAAAGTATAAGAGATTGTAAAGACGTGTTAATATGAGGGACCTAATAAAGGAGGCTGTTAACAGTTTAGATGCATCTTTAGAGTTAAGGAGAGAGGTTATTAAAAAGATACTGAAGGGAAAGTTGTCCGAAAGTGATATAATAGAGGTAGTAGATGCTGTGGACGACCTAAGTATAGAGGACATTCAAAAACTTGGGAACAACCTTAGAAGGTTTCCCTTAGGTTGTGATCTGGTGGAGATCGGAGTAGGCCCCTGTGCATCCTCATTGACACTGAAAGAACTCTTAGAGAACTGTATCTTAACAGACTATATAGGTTTTCCCCTCCATATATGTGCCTACGCCCTTGGAGATATAGGAGAAAGGGAAGGGATATCTCCATTAGAGGTTTTTAAGAGGATCTATGAGAGGGTGAAGGTGCCTATAGATCTGGATCACTTCGGTATGTATGGTCCTATGAGGTTTCCGAAGGAGATAACCCACTGTTATGGAGAGTGCTACTACCTTGGAGGGCCCTTTAGAGAGTGTCCAAGGGGCAGGATACATGAGAGACTGATAGAGAA
>DQVU01000203.1 GCA_015661585.1 Methanothermococcus okinawensis
GTAATTATTTAAAGAATCTACTGTTTATAGTCAAATATACAATATCCTAGATAACTATAAAATAATAAAAATAGAGTAATTTTCATATACGATCCGTAGGGAGAATTACTCATTATTCAGTACTTGGGAAAACTAAGGAAAATTATGACAGGATTTCTACTTTTATGCAATTACTTTTTTAAGTGTTTTAAATCTAGATTTTTATTTGATTTTAATTATCCTTTATTTTATTTTTATATTTTTAATTTTTTTATATTATTTTAATAATTATTTTTATAAATTGTTTTAATTTTGTTAAGAGGATTGTAATTAATTCCTTCCAACTCCAAAGTACTTAAACCCTAACTCCTTTATCCTCTCCTTATCTAAGATATTCCTACCATCAAACACAACCTTTTCCCTTACTAAATCACCTATCTTACTCCAATCCTCCTCCCTAAGTTGAGGATACTCTGTAGTTATTATAACCCCATCCACATCTTTCACAGTTTCATAGAGATCGTCCAAAACATAAAGATTATATCCATAGTAAGCCCCTGAGGTATTCAACCTGTACCTCTCTATGGTGTTTTCCCTAGCTTTCTCTACGTAGTCATAACATTTAACTATGCTTCCCTCCCTCAGTAGTAGATCTATCAGTTTTATACCTCTACTCTCCCGTAAATCGTCGGTGTTAGGTTTAAAAGCCAATCCCAATACTCCAAAGGTTTTCCCATTTAGATCTCCATAATACCTCTTTATCTTGTTTAAAAACCAGTATATTTGTTCCTCATTCACCTCATCTGTAGCCTTTATTAACTTGGACTCAATATCCCTACTTTCAAACTGTCTTATAAGTGCCTTTACATCCTTTGGGAAACAACTACCCCCATACCCAATACCTGCATTTAGGAATTTATTTCCTATCCTCTCATCTAACCCCAACGCCCTACTAACAGTTTTAATATCTCCACCAACTGCATCTGTCAACTTAGCAATCTCGTTTATAAAGGATATCTTTGTTGCAAGGAAGGCGTTGGCAGCGTACTTTATTAACTCTGCACTCTCCCAATCTGTGATAATAAAGGGTACTCCTTTGTCTAAGAAGTATCTATATACCTTCTTCATAATATCTACGGGACGGGAGTTACTCACGTCCTCAAATCCTAAGACTATCCTATCAGGATTGAAGAAATCCCTAAGGGCAATTCCTTCCCTTAAAAACTCTGGATTTGAAACTATATCAACATTGTAATTTTTTAACATTTCCTTAATTTTTCTATTTGTACCTACTGGAACTGTAGATTTTACAACAATTATCCTGTATCTATCATCGAGGTGTCTCTTTATAGATTCCACTGCAGAGTAGATAAACCTTAAATCTGCATTTCCATCTTTATCTTGAGGAGTTCCGACACATAGGAATATAATATCCGAATTTTTTATTTCCTCGTAAGATGTAGTAAATTTTAGATTTTTTCCAACATGTCTCTTTAGTAATTCATCCAATCCTTCTTCATAGAGGGGAGATATACCCCTATTTAGAAGTTTTACCTTTCTTTCGTCTATATCTATACCAACAACCTTATAACCAAATTCAGCCAACCCTACACTTTGAATCAACCCCACATAGCCAGTTCCTACTACAGATACTTTCACACTATCACCATTTTTAGTTTTTATAAATTATAATTTTTTATTTTTTTATAGCCTTTCCAACTTAATAGTTAAAAATATTTTATAAGATCGAGAAAAAATTGACAATTTTAATTAGTTTATAAACTAGTTCTGTTAAGAAATCTTCTCCCTTTTTTAATATCCAGAAATTGATACTTTAAGCATTTTTTTGAGTACTAATTTGTTATATAGTATAATTATCTTAACTACAACAATTCATGATTTAACTTCCTTATTATAAGTTATCTATTCTAACTTTATATTTAACTTTATATTCATGATTAATATGAAACCCTCTTTCAACACTTTCTTATTATATTTCATTATATGAGAAAAAATTCTTATATGGTTTTATATTTAAAATGTATATCTAAAACAGTTAGAGAAGAAATAGAAAATTAAATGATGATGGTTTAAATGTTTTAATAAAAAAATAGAATGTGTAGAAAAACTGTTTGAAACCTTCAAAGAAAGTTTTGAAACTTGGAAAGGAAATAGTCTATTTTCCTTTTGAAAAGAGAGTATATGTGGAATGAGATAATAGAAAACTACGAGAGTTATCTAGATGGCAGTTGTGGAAATTTTTTGTCAGATCTTGATATGCATATCCATTCCCAATTTGAAGTGTCCCTTTTAGTCCTTGCTTTAAGTTTTATACTTAACAATAAAGACTTCAAAGCTGTAGAAAGATTTAATGATAAGGAAATTGGGATATATGAAAATATAAGTAAATATGACGTTTTTGAAATACTAATTATAGAGGATATTAAAAAGAAAATAATATCTAAGGACAAAGAAAATTCTTAAACTTTTCGAAGAATCTTGTTAAGACGGCTTTCTACAATGTTGCAGAGAAAAGGGTTGGAAGATGAAATTTATTGAAGAGGTTGGGTTGGTGGTAATGAGATAAAATACATAATCTAAAAATTATTAAAAAATAGTTATTCAGTAATAATATATATTGTGAGTTCCATAGTATTCTACTATGATACTTCTTATAGATATAAACCACGGTGCACTGGATGTTGCAAAGGAGTACTACAACTTAGGATATAGAGACA
>DQVU01000095.1 GCA_015661585.1 Methanothermococcus okinawensis
AGTTATGGGTAACGTAGGATGCATACCTCCAAAGGATGGATACTTGGAGTTTGTAAGGGAGATTACAGAGGAGTGGGACATACTACTTATATTCGACGAGGTTATTACAGGTTTCAGGTTGGCACCTGGAGGAGCACAGGAATATTATGGAGTTGTTCCAGATCTAACTACCTTAGGTAAGATCCTTGGAGGTGGATTTCCAATAGGTGCCTTAGTAGGTAGGAGGGATCTGATGGAGCACCTCTCACCCTCTGGTCCTGTATATCAGGCAGGTACCTTTAATGGAAATCCAATTTCCATAACTGCAGGTATTGCAACGTTAGAACAACTTGACGAGGAATTCTACAAGAAAACATTTAGATCTGCAGAGAAGATATATAGGTTTATAGAGGAGTGTGCAGAGGAGAGAGGTATACCTCACTGTGTTAATGGTGTGGGATCCATGTTCCAGATATACTTTACAGATGGAGAGGTTTTAGACTACGAGAGTGCTAAGAGGAGTAATATTGAGATGTTCAACAGATACTTTTACGGGCTTTTGGAGAGAGGGGTGTTTATTCCACCTTCCCAGTTTGAATGTTGTTTTACCTCTGTGAAGCATGAGAAGGAGGTAATAGAGGAGACTTTGAGGACTATAGAGGAGGTATTTAGAAATTTTAATAAAAATAAAATAAAATATTATTAAAAAATTGAAATGATAATAACAAAAAGATAAATAGGTATATATAAAATAGAGTGAAATCCAGTAGTTATCCTCCTCCGGATACTCCCAGGCACTGGAAGAGAGGAATTCTGTTAGCCCTTCTCTTAAAAGTATGTCACAGATAGAACCTGCCAACTACGGAATTTCGCCTTCCCAAGTGCCTGGGAGTATTCTGAGATAAGATAGAAATATAGGCAGGAAATTTTTTACACTCTTTTTATCTTTTTATTATTTTATTATTCATTAATTTTTTAATATTATTATAATATTATAATGTTATTGATGGAAACGTTATTTTTAAATTTATGTATTAACTACAATGAAGTGAAAGTATGGATGAGATATACAGATTGGATGACTGGAGGGCCTTAAAGGTAAGACATACTGTGGAGATAGGAGATGAATCCGAAAAGACGGCAACACTACTGATAGAGTTCGAAAGAAGTAGAAAGGTATTATCTACGTGGGAGGGGTTTAAAGTTGTAAAATACGTTGGCAACACCTCTATACCTGTCCCGTTCTGGGATAAGGTTCATAACTACAAGGGATACAGGGAGATGGTTCTAAGGAAGATAGGGGTTAAGGAGGAGGACATAGCACTACTATCCACTGGTGCAGACATGGACAACCTTGCCATAGCAAAGGAGGAGTTTGACGAGTTTTACGTAGTGGCCTTTACAACTGCTGGGGCGAAGTACAACGCTGTAAGATTGGGGGATGAGGAAAGTGATTATATAGAGAAGGACTTTAAAACCTATAGAATAGTAGATGGGAAGATCTCTGAGGGTAAAAATGTAGGTACAGTAAATATTATACTTATAACAAATGCTAACTTGACGGATGGAGCTATGGCGAGGAGTATAATAACAATTACAGAGGCTAAGACAAATGTATTCCAGGAGTTAGACATAAGGAGTACAAAACACCCGGAATTACAGGCGACAGGTACTGGAACTGATAACGTAATAGTAGTTAAGGGGTATGGAAGAGGGGTCCGATATACAGGAGGACATACTAAGTTAGGGGAGATGATGGCCAAGGTTGTTAAAAGGAGTGTAAGGGAAGCCCTGATAAAACAGGATAATTTAAATATATAAGAAGATAAGTATTAATTAATAACTCGTTGAGGTGAATGTATGGAAAATATGTGGCCTGTAATCGGAGAAACTGCAGGTAGAATATACGAACTGTTGTCTAAGGAAGGTGAGAGAAATATAACGAAAATAAAAGAGGTTCTTAGAAAGGAGGGGTACAACGATTCCATAGTTGTTATGGCAATAGGCTGGCTTGCCAGAGAGGATAACATAGAGGTACTAAGAGACAACAGAAAATGGATTATAAAGTTAAAGAGATAAATTTAATGATTTAAAATTTAATAATTTCAATTTTTTTATTTTTTTATTTCTCATTATAATAATTAATAATTATAGTAAATTTGGGGTAGTATGGTAGGTATAGTTGGAAATGGAAAGTTACTAGCCAAACTGGATGATTCAGGAACCATAGAGTATCTTTTCTACCCCCAGTTAGGTTTTGAGAAACATATATTTGACTCTGCCTTTGCACTGCATTACGACGGTAAAACAAGATGGCATTGGGATTACTCCTGGAACATAACCCAGAAGTATCTAAAGGATACAAACGTTTTAGAAACTATCTACGAGAATGACACCTTTCTAATAACCTCTATTGATTATATTACAGTATCTCACGATATCTTAGTTAAAAAGTTGTCTATAATCAATAAAAGTGAGGAGAAAAAACACATAAAATTGTTTTTCTACGAGAATTTAAGGATGGGGGAACATCCAGGAGAGAGTACTGTTAAGTTCATGAAGGGTAGCAACTGTATCGTAAAGTACGATAACAAATATATCTGTTCCATAGGTAGTAATAGAAAAGTGTCCTCCTACCAGTGTGGAGTTAGATACTCAGATAGTAGTGCCTACAAGGATGTAGAGAATGGACTACTCAAAGAACAGGAGGAGGCGAGGGGAACTATTACAGACAGTGCTCTATGTTGGGATATTGTAGTGAATCCTATGAATCTCTCCCAGAAAATAACTATTCCTATATATATAGTTATGAGAGAACATGGGGGACGGTACGACCATGGATTTGTGGAAGTAATAAACACATTAAATATCGCCATGAAGAACTGGAAAGATCTCTACAACATGACTCTTACCTACTGGAAGGATATTTTAGAGAACAGAGAGAATAATTTGAATATCACTTTTTTAAAAGGTTGTGAAGAGTATAGGAGATTAAAATATATGGATGTATGTAAGAGATCTATATTAACTATAATGATGCTCTGCAGCCCAATGGGGGGCATAATCGCCTCTCCCTCCCTCTATCCAGACTACAGGTATGTATGGAACAGAGATGGAAGTTATATGGTAGTTGCCCTAGATATATGTGGTATTACCCATGTGGGAGAGAAATTCTTCCACTGGTGTAGAAGGACTCAAAATAAGGATGGATCATGGACTCAGAATTACTACATAGATGGAAACCCAAGATTTACAGGGATGCAGAACGATCAGGTTGGTACTACTCTATGGGCAATACTTATACATTACAGAGTTACAAACGATAGGGTATTTTTAAAGAAATACTGGGATATGGTAAGGAAAGGAGCGAACTATTTAGCCAACACTATTGAAACCTTATCTCCCTGTTACGACCTATGGGAAGAGAGATACGGAGTATTTGCATACACTCTAGGGGCAACCTACGGAGGTTTAAAGTCTGCATGTAATATTTTTAAAGTGCTGGAAAGGGAGAACTTCAAGATAGACAGTAGTTGTAGGAGAGATTATTCAAGATGGCTCTCAACTATAGAGAATTTAAGGAGTGTTATCAACAGATTCTACTTAGAGGAGGAGTGTAGATTTGCAAAGTCTATAAATCCCTTAGATAAAACTATTGATACAAGTATATTGGGGCTGAGTTTTCCATACAACCTTATACCTGCAGATGATCCAAGGATGATATCCACAGCTCTACAGGTTGAAAGTGCCTACAGTTACTTAGTAGGAGGTATAGGGAGGTATCCAGGAGATGTTTATTTTGGGGGCAATCCTTGGATAATAACAACACTCTGGCTAGCGATGTACTACAAGAGATTGGTGGATTTATTATCTAGAGGGGGGAATACTCCACCTTTAAACTTCGATGGAGACAGTGCCTGTTATGGAGATGGTGAAGACAGTGTTAAGGATAAAAAAGAGATTAAAGAAATTGTAAGATCTTTAAAGGAAGGGAATATACCTAAGGATAGAATTGTATCCCACTGTTATAAGAAGTACCATCAACTGCTCCACTGGGTATTAAATCACCGTTACAACGAGTTGCTCCCTGAACAGATCCACAAGGACACTGGGGCGCCCCTCTCTGCAATTCCCTTAGGGTGGTCTCACGCCTTTACAATAATGGCTGTACATTTGGACAACTACGATATACTGATACCCTAAAAATATAATTATAATAAATTTAAGTGATGGTTATGTTGATCTCTTTTAACTTCCAAGTTCACCAACCCCATAGGCTCAAAAAGACAGTTGATAACAAAAAGAGAGATTTGTGGGAGAGATATATCGATGTAAATCTCAATAGAGAGATATTCAACAGAGTGGCGAATAAGTGTTATATTCCTGCTAACAACCTCATGTTGGAGTTGATAGACGAGTACAACATAAAGGTGGCCTACAGTATTACAGGTGTATTTTTGGAGCAGGCCATGGAATTCAACGAGGAGGTACTGGATCTATTCAAAGATCTGGTAGATACTGGTAACGTGGAGATCATAGGGGAAACTTACCACCACTCTCTTTCCAGTCTCTTTGAGGATCATGAAGATTTTAGAGAAGATGTTGAGAAACATAGAGAGATAATTAGGGAGATATTCAAGTATAAGGTAAAAATCTTCAGAAACACAGAGTTGATATACAACAACAGAATAGCAGAGACTGTTAAAGATATGGGATTCAAAGGTATATTTACCGAAGGTGTAGATAGAATATTAGAGTGGAGGTCTCCAAATTACCTCTATGAGGCACCTTGTGGCATAAAGGTTCTCCTTAGGAACTACATGTTAAGTGACGATATAGGTTTTAGATTCTCCTCTCCAAACTGGGAGGAGTATCCTCTTACTGCAGATAAGTACGCCTCATGGCTGGCGAATTCTAGGGGAGATTGTATAGTTATATACATCGATTATGAGACTTTTGGAGAACATCACTGGAAGGAGACTGGTATATTTGAATTTTTAAGACACCTTCCAGAGGAGATTGGGAAGTATCCACACCTTGAATTCAGTACACCTTCTGAGATTGTCGAGAAGTGTAAAGCTAAGGGAGAATTCAGTGTCTTGGAATGTTCTACCATATCCTGGGCTGACTCTGAGAGGGATACAAGTGCGTGGTTGGGAAATAAGATGCAAAGGATATCTTTTGAGAGGTTGAAAGATATAAGAAGATATGTTGGAAAGTATCTTAGGTTGAAATATGAAATGTCCAGAGATATGGAGAGTAAGAAAAAGGTAGATATGGACAAGATGATAGAATACAAGATATACAAGAACCTTCAGACAAGTGATAATTTCTATTATCAGTGTACAAAGGGATTAAGTGATATGGATGTCCATTCCTACTTTAGCCACTTTGAAACTCCCTACGATGCCTATGCCACCTATATGGATGTGATATATGACTTTAAAAGTTATTTATTGATAAATTACATTGCAGGTAAATGTTCAAAGAGGATAGTTAAGTTAAAGAAAGAGATAAATAAATTGAAAAATATTGTTGCAAGTTCAGACAATAAAAAAAAGGAAGAGGAGTTAATCAGTAAGATAAAACACTTAGAGGGAGAACTCCTTAAGAAAAATAAAGAAATTGAATATCTGTTAGAGGAAAATAACAAGTTAATTAAAGAAATACTATTTTTAAAATCTAAGGAAAATATTAAAGATAAAGATAAAAAGAAAGACATTGAAGATCTCAAAGATTTTATAATAGGTTCTTAAAAAATCCCGAGGTGAGGGAATGAGTATCAAGAAATCCATAGTATACTTTGAGAGAGCAGGGGTGCAAAATACGGAAGAAACCTTAAAGTTAGCAGTTGAGAGGGCCCAGGAGTTAAACATTAAAGACATAGTGGTGGCATCCTCCTATGGAGATACTGCAAAGAAACTCTTAGATATACTGGAAGAGAGAGGTCTCCATCTAAACGTAGTTGTAGTTACTTACCATCAGGGGTTCCACGAGGAGGATGTAATAACTATGAGTAAAGAGACTATGGAAGAGTTAAAAAAGAGAGGAGCCAAGATATTCATGGGACCTCATGCCCTAAGTGGTGTTGAGAGGGCTATATCTAACAAGTTTGGTGGAGCCTATCCTGTGGAGATAATTGCCCATACCTTGAGAACCTTTGGACATGGGTTGAAGGTGTGTTACGAGATTACACTAATGGCAGCAGATGGAGGGCTTATTAAAACTAAGAACGACGTAATTGCAATTGGTGGGAGAAGTAGAGGGGCAGATACTGCAGTTGTGATAAAGCCTGCAAATCTAAGGAATTTCTTCGATATAGAGTTAAGGGAGATCATCTGTATGCCAAGGGATAAGA
>DQVU01000194.1 GCA_015661585.1 Methanothermococcus okinawensis
CTGCAGATATGAGATCCTCGAGGATATTAAAAGATATTTTTCTAACCTTCTCTGAAAGTCCCAACTTATTTACTACCTCCTCCATAGCCCTTTTTAGATCCTGAGGATTTTTAAGTCTATCCTCCACTATTTCCATATAGAGTCTTTTAGCCCTTATCCCATTTATCCTCTCCTCCCTGATATCTACCCTAAATCTCTTACAGTTATCCAACTCCTCTATAACCTGAGATATTCGATACACTGTCTCAACGTCTCCAGTTAGATCTACAAGTGCAGAGAGTAGCATATCGCCAGATATACCTGATACCTTAGGATCGAGAAGTAATAGTTTCATCCTATCCCGTCTATTACTCACTCTTTAAAGCCCTAACAGGATCTAAATTTGCAGCCTTGTATGCAGGATATAGAGATGCAATTACAGAGGTTCCAACTCCAAATAAAAACCCTAAGAGTGGATAAACTAAACCCTCTAAGGTTATATAGGAGTTCAGTAGATAATAGACCACTAAATAACCTATACCTAAACTTAACAACACCCCAAGGACACTACCAACAACCCCCAAGATCAGGGATTCACATAGAAACACCATTAAAATATCCCTCTTAGACGCCCCTATACTCTTCATAATTCCGATCTCCTTAGTCCTCTCAACTGTACTCATTAACATTGTATTGCCGATTCCAACCCCTGCAACTAAAAGGGATATTCCACCTACTCCCATCAAAAAGAGGGATACTTTATTTATAACATCCTCTATAGATCTGAGGATCTTATCCATAGATAGGACAATAACTTTCTTCTCCTTTTTGTTCATAATCTTTTCTACTTCACTTTTTACCCTATCAATATCCTCCCTATCTTCTACATAGATCATCAGTAGGGAGTAGTTGTTATCGTAAAACCTCCTGTATGTTTTCTCCGATAGGATAATAGAATTCTGAGATATTACAAAAAAGGAACTGTTGTAGATGCCAACTATCCTAAGGGAGATATTTTTCAGAATTATCCTATCTCCAACATCCAACTCGTGGGTATCTGCAAAGAAACTATCCACATATACAGTAGTATCTGTCAATTTATCTTCAACATCTAAATTTAGATATTTTATCTGATCTTTTCTTATTCCATACACTGTTGGATAGGTTTTTTTATTTTTCTCTTTTATATATACAACATCGGTTTTATATGATATGGGGATTACAACACACCTCAATTTTTTCAGTCTATCTACGTCCCTCTTTGTAAAATACAAATACCCCTCCTCGGGATTGGGATACACAAGGACAAAATCTGCCATACCTTCAAAGTTCTCAAGGATCCTATGTTTTAACCCACTTCCCAAGATCCCTAAGGAGGATATAGTCATAACACCTATAACGATACCTAACAACGCCAGGGCACTTCTCAAGATATGTCTACTTAGATTTCTCTCTGCTAATTTGAGATACATGGTTTCACAGTGAATAACAATAGTTACTAATAAAATAATTATAAATAAGATAAAATAAAAGAAAGATTTTTAAAATAAAAACTTCTATCATCCCCAATATAAAATTTCTGATTATTTTTTTAGGTATTTATTATTATTTTTATTATTTTCATTATCCTTTTAATTACTACTTTATTAAGAACTAAGATATAATAATTATTACTATTACCTTAATTCCCATCAAGACTATAATTAGAAGAATAATAATAAAAAACCTTATTCCCACCAAGTAGTGATTAAAGAATAATGATATAATCATTACCTTAGTTCCCATCAAGTGGCAATTAAAAGAATAATAATAAGAACTCTAGTTCCCATCAAAGGGATAGTTTTAAGAATAATAAAAATAATTATAAATAATTCTAATTCCCATCAAAAAATTCTGATAAGAATAATAATAATTATAAAAAAATATAAAAGTATAAAAAAAGATATTAAAAGATCGGAA
>DQVU01000165.1 GCA_015661585.1 Methanothermococcus okinawensis
AGAGGGAAGGGGTTGAGACACTATATGAAAAGTACCTTATCTACTACGGGAAACCTGATATAAAATTTGAGGTAGATTCTAAGGAGAATATAATGAATATCTTAGAGGAAACTATTGAACTGGAGAAAACCTTTGCAAAAAGAATAGGGGCAAACTTTGGAATTAGACAGAGTGTTATCCACAACTTGGCAGAGGATGAGAAATACCATTACCATCTGAAAAAGTTGTTATCAGAGGGTTAAGAACTACATCTAAACTTTCTGATTATAACGTAGATACAGAGTAGAAAACCAAAGATGTAGTACATTATCACGTCTAAATCTAAGATACCTGTTTCAATAGACACCAGTAGATAGGAGAGCATGACGGCGTAAACTCCCAAGTATATTCCTTTAAAACTTTCGGCGATCCTGTAGAAAAATCCCATAAGCATGCCCAATATTCCAAAGTACGGGATAATACCTAATATCCCATAATCCCCAATTACTCCTCCAAATACTGTAGGGGTTATAGTAACACCGTAGATACCTAAACTGTTAGCCACAACAGTCCTTGGACCTGGAGTCATTCCAAGGTAGGAGTATATAGCACTGTAGGTTAGATAGCCGTTAAATACACCGTTGAAGTTGTGCACTATTATATCCAGTACACTCATAGTTAGATCCATCCTGGAGAGTAGAGGGATACCTCCACTACCTAATGTCTTCAATTTTACTATAGATACAATTAGAAGTAGGAGGAATATCCCAGAGGTAAGGAGTAGCAACTCTCTATTTTTTACCCTATCTGTGTAGTAGAGGACAAAGAGGGTGGATATTAAAAGTACCATTACACTTGTCCTGTATCCTAAGAGCATTATGGCACTTGAGAAGATAAGGGAGTATATTATTACTCTTATTTTATCTAAGAATAATTTAGAGGCTACTACTATTGCCCATCCTAAGATTAGAAAACGGGATAGCATGGTATATATAGGACTTAAAAACCTTTTAGAGGCTAGATCAAATAGAGGCACTCCTCCTGCCCAGAGGATATCTAAGAGTAAAAATAATAACCCTATAACCATCAAGGATAATCCAAAGATATATTCTATCTTACTTCTTTTACCCTCTAAAGTTGGCAAACTATCTAATAGATCATTCAATTCTAAGACATGGTAAAGTCTCTTACCTACAACAAAGGAGATGTAAAATATTAAGGCACTTAGGAGTACTAAAAGACCGGTGTAGTAGGATACACTGGTGAGTACTATAAATATAGAGGTTAGTATTAAAAATAGGTGATGCCCCTCTAATTTTCCATGTTTAAGGTTTCTCATCCACTCCATAGTAATCAGTTGTTATAATGTTATTTTTGTTAGCACTCATTTTTAAATATTAAATTTTACTCTATTATAAGTTGATGGTATTTATATATACTCCCATTTAGTGTATTAATAATACCCTGGTGATACATTGACAAAGATAATCGCTGTAAGTGGTAAGGGAGGAACTGGAAAAACCATGTTTTCAACACTCCTTGTAAAGGCACTGTCTAAGAGGAGTAAAAATCTACTTGTTATAGATGCAGATCCAGATTCTAACCTTCCAGAAACCCTTGGTGTAAAGGTGGATAAAACCATAGGTGATATAAGGGAGGAGTTGAAGAAGTTGATAGAGGAGAATAAATTACCTTCAGGAATATCTAAACAGGAGTACCTTATGGGAAAGATATACGAGATAATAGTAGAGACCGATAACTACGATCTATTGGTGATGGGAAGGCCCGAAGGTAGTGGTTGTTACTGTAGTGTAAATAACTGGTTGAGACAGATAATAGATAACCTATCTACATCCTACGACTATGTAGTAATAGATACCGAGGCTGGACTGGAACACCTAAGTAGGAGGACTACTCAGAATGTGGATACTATGATAGTGGTGACTGATCCATCGAAGAGGGGACTTGGGACTGCAAAGAGGATAAAGAAGTTGGCAGAGGAGTTAGATATTAAATTTGAAAACATCTATGTAGTGGCTAATAAGGTTGATGAGAGAACTGCTGAAACAGTGGAAAGATACGCCAAGGAACTTGGACTTAAGTTAATTGCAAAGTTGCCCTACAGTGAGGAGATTGCCAAGTATGATCTTTTGGGGATACCCCTATTTAATATAGATGAAAATAACGAAGTGTATAGGGAAGTTGAGAAAATCGTGGATAGATATATCCTGTCTTAAAAGACGTTAAAAAAGATAAAAAAATAATATTTACTTATTTTTATAAAATTATTAAAAATAATTATAATAATTATAATTAAAATATTAATAAACCTAATTACTCCTTCTTACCGTACTTCTCCAACACCTTCAACGCATGAGGTAGTATATCTGTAAGAGGTCCAAAGCACATACTGTCTGCTGTACCAGTCAGAGCCTTAGGATCTAACCTCTTCTCCATGTTGTTTATACCCTCTTCTCTCATCAACTCTAATATTACAGTAATTGCCTCATCTGCCATAGTCTGGGCAAAGTCTGGAGGTGCTCCCAGTATCTTTGTAACTGCATCCCTGTATGCCAACAATACTGCGTAGACTGTAGCGGTAACTGCAGATCCCATATCACATACTGGACTTATGAGGTTTGCAGGTAATCTATAGGCGTTACCCCTTGCCATCTTTGCTATGTTGTAGAGTTTTTCCAATGCCTCTTCAGATGCAAAGCCCTCTGCTAAGAATACCCGCCCCTTCATCTCAGGTACTGCACCTGGGTGGTAGGATATAATATTTAGATCATCTCTCCCTAAGTCCT
>DQVU01000133.1 GCA_015661585.1 Methanothermococcus okinawensis
CGATGATATGTCCCCAATGAACCCGGAGGGGACTGAGGTTGATGTGCACCAAGGCGGATGTCCGCTCATCAATGGGGACATTCGCTGAACCCCTTAGATATCTTTGCAACCTACTATATAGGATACAACCCTATGGATGTTCTAACCACCAGGATTTCAATTGATGATGAGCACTGTTGGGAGGACAGATTAGATATTTCAGAAGTTAATGAATTGTTAGAAGAAGGAGTTTAAAGGACATACCAAGGATGAAATTTAGAAAACCTGATACCTTCTATCTCACATCTATACTACCACCTTTTATAGTGAGGTTGATATTCTCCACCATAATACAGAAACCAAGAATAGATAAAAGAAGATGTAAGAGATGTGGTATATGTAAAGAAGTATGTCCTGTAGGGGCTATATCTCTAGATACCTTTAAGATAGATAGAAAGAAATGTATAAACTGCTACTGTTGTCATGAGATGTGTAGATTTAATGCCATCAAGTTGGGAAGGTTTTTATAATATAATTTATAATTATAGTAATAAACAAAACTATTTAAATTAACAACAACCTTGGGATCTTGAATAAAAATAATAATAAAAAGAATAATTAAAATAAAAAATAAAAAATCTTAAAAACACCTAAATAAAGAATAAATAGGGGTAAAATCAAAATCTGTCTTTATCCTTTGTTCTATATGAATAATGGAGAAACAGCGTGAGATTTTTTGTTAATTCTTCTTCTTAGAAGTTTTTTTCTCTTTTTTATTTATTTTTATTATGGTTTAAAAGGTTATATGTATAACTACATTCTACTAATTTTTAACTATCACTTTGATAGGAATTTGAGTTTTTAATCAATACTTTGTAATAAAACATCATTTTTATATAGGTTGTTAGTTAATATCCTGATATAATAGGATTTAAATATTAACAATGTATAGATGGTGTAAAGTATGTATCTTCCTATAAAGGAGATGGTACTTTTAATAGCCTCCACAGGGATACTACTGGCATCCTACAGGTTGTGGGTTATGAAGGATGGAAAAAATATGGTTTATGCACGTATCCATATTGCCAGTGTTATAGATCTCGCCTGCATACTTATAATGTTAGTTTTAAATCGCCCATTACTGGCACTTCTTTACCTCATTCTATCCCCCTTTGCAGCACATGCTATAGCGAATGCAGATTACTACGACAGGATGAAGGAGATAAAAAAATTAAGGTGTTAAGGTATGTCTCTAAGTATAATAGATGGGGCGGTTTTGATACTTATAGTACTCTCCTACCTTGGTGCCTTAACTCAGAAAGATCTCATTAAATGTGTAGTTCTAACTGGATTGGGGGGTTTAGGACTAGCTTATATTTTCACATCCCTATTAGCTCCAGATGTCGCCCTAACTGAGGCCATACTTGGAGGTGCTGTACTTCCAGCCTTCTTCGCATTTACAGTGATGAGGACCCAGAGGTTCGACGAAATAGATGAATAGACTGATAGCTATGTATCTGATAGGGATAGACTATAGGAATAGGAACAGTAAAGAGGTACTGAAGGCGTATAAAAAACTCTTAAGCGAGGGTATAGATGTAAAACTTGTTGAAGATCCTAAGGAGTTGATGGATTCTGTATTGGAGGGTGATGTGTTAGGAGGAGTAAGAGGAACTCTACCTTCCTCAGAGGTGATGTCCTATCTGAGAAAACATATAGGGAGGTTTTACAGGGCGTCGATCCTGAAGAATCCCTTCATCGGAGAATACTTCCTTTTAGTTCCTGTAGGTATAGATGAGATAGATGAGAATAACAGTTTTAGGGATAAAGTAACTATTATAGAGTATATCTTAGAGTTTATAAAGGATAGTGGCCTCTTTAAAGAGGTAAAGATCGGAGTACTTTCTGGGGGAAGACCCTCTGACTACGGTAGGAGTGAGAGAATAGATAAATTAATAGAGGAGGCAATAAATATTGTTGAGTATATACGTAAAATATATAACGTCCATATAGAACATAGAGGTATAGTATTGGAGGAATACTTAAAGGAGGGTTTCAACGTCATACTGGCTCCAGATGGCATATCAGGTAATCTAATTTTCAGATCTTTGGCCTTAGTCTGTGGAGTTGAGGGATGTGGAGCCTTAGTGCTGAGTAAAAGGAGGATAAGGTTTATAGATACAAGTAGAAGTGGCACCTGGGATAGATATTACAACAGTGTAAAATTTCTAAAAAACTTATTTCCACTTAACAATAATCAATAATTGAAATTCTGCCCTCTTAAGTGTCAAGGACATTTCAGGAAAGGTAATATAAAGGAGTTTTTTACACTTTATTATATTATATATGAATATAACTGTGGTTATATTATTTTTTTACTGTTTTAGGAAATTTTTACATAAGAAATAAGTTTGGTGATGATGTTGTCCTTATTAATTAAAATTTACGATTTTTTCAACGAAGTGGGATTATCAAAGATCTATGAAAAAATACTGGAAAAGAAGATCGATAAAAATAAGGTTCCAAGGCATGTAGGAGTTATAATGGACGGAAATAGGAGGTTGGCAAGATTATTGGGGGAGAAACCTATAAAGGGACATTACTTAGGTGCAAAGAAGGTTAGGGAATTTATAAGGTGGTGTATAGATTTAAACATTGGGATCGTTACCCTCTATTCCTTTTCCCTGGAGAACTTTCATAGGCCTAAGGAAGAGGTAGAGGCGCTGATGGATCTATTTGAGAGGGAGTTTAGATCCATTGCAGAGGATCCAGATGTGCATAAGTATCAGATCAACATAAAGGCCATAGGCAGGCTACATCTGCTACCTAAGAAGGTACAAGAGGCTATAAGATATGCAGAGGAGAGGACTAAAAATTATAACAAGTACAGGGTCAATATCGCCATTGCATACGGAGGCAGGCAGGAGTTAGTAGATGCTGTGAAAAAGATCGCTGAAAAGGTGAAAAAGAATGAATTAGATATTAGAGATATAACTGTAGAGACTATCTCCCAACATCTATACACCGCTCACCTCCCATATCCAGATCCAGATCTGATAATAAGAACTTCAGGAGAGGAGAGAATAAGCAACTTTCTAATATGGCAGTCAAGTTATTCTGAACTTTACTTCTGCGACATCTACTGGCCTAAGTTTAGGAA
>DQVU01000160.1 GCA_015661585.1 Methanothermococcus okinawensis
AAGTTTCGGTGCCGGTGAATCAGATATTTGGATCCTCCGATTAGATGAAAATGGTAATGTAAAATGGGAAAAAACCTACGGTAGCGGTGGTTATGATTGGGCTAATGCAGTTGCCATCTTCTCTGATGGAGACGGTATTCTTGGTGGAGATTACATAATTAAATTCAACATTGATGATGTTCCATTATATAAAGGTGATGGTTGGGGTGATTCAGATGCCATAGTTAAAGATACCAGTGCTACTGTAAAACACTCAAATGCTAAGATTAAAATATCAAATGCAATTATTAAAAACTCTAATGCAAAAATTACGGATGTTGATGATGAGGGAGAACTTATCTGGATTTATCCTCCAAAGGGTTTTCTAAGTATAGAATCCACTCCATCAGATGCAGATGTTTATATTAATGGAACCTATGAAGGGACAACTCCTCTTACGATAGATCTAACCCCAGGAACATACAATATAACTATCAAAAAGGATGGTTATAAAGAATACTCCACAACTACCTCTATCTCTCCAGGGGAATCAAAAACCATTAATGCTAATCTATCACCCTCCTATAATACAGGGAATAACAACATAATAGTAGGATTAATCCTCATAATACTCCTTATCATAGGAGTAATTACAATCAAGAAAGGTATATCCTCCCTAAATAGAAATAAAGAAAACTTAGAAAATAACCAAGTAAATACTCCAAAAACTGAAGATATAAAACCAGAGACTACCTCCATACCAGACTTCCCAAGGGAACTACTTAAAAAATACATCCCACTTAAGAAACTTGGAGAGGGAGGTTTTGGAAAAGTATTCAAAGTTAAAAAAATAGGAGGAACCTTACCTTTAGCAATTAAAGTACCTAATTTAAGGGAGAATGCTAAAAAATACCTACTAAAGGAAATCAAGGTATGGAAAAATCTCAACCATCCAAATATAGTTAAATTCTATGATGCATTTACAGAACCAATTCCCCATATAGAGATGGAGTATATCGAAGGGTACAAATTAAATGGAAAAAATATAAGAGATTTAGAGGATTATCCAAAACCTACAAGCCCAAAGGTAGCTATTAAATTAATAAAACAGATCGCTGAGGGACTTAGACACGCCCACAATAAAAATATAATCCACAGAGACATCAAACCCTCCAACATCCTACTAACTGAGGATCTCACACCAAAGATAACAGATTGGGGATTGGCAAAGATAGGAGCAAAATCTTCCACATCAACCACCTCAAAGGGATTTACTCCAATTTACTCAGCACCGGAGCAGATAGATGAGGAGGAGTACGGAAAGACAGATAAGAGAACAGATATATATCAACTGGGGGTTCTATTCTACGAGTTACTAACTGGGAGATTACCTTACGATGGGATCTCAGTAACTCAGGTATCTTTAAAGATCGTAAATCCCAATAAAAAACCAATTCCTCCTTCAAAGATAAATCCAGAACTCTCCATATTCGACGGCATCTTCGAGAAACTCTTAGCAAAGAAAAAAGAAGACAGATATCAATCCATAGAGGAGTTCTTAGAATCTCTAAAATCCATAGAGGATATAATTAATGAGAAGAAAAAACTCAAAGATACACTAACTAAAACCACCCAGAGATTAAAAACCTCAACAGATAGGAAGGAAATTGAGAGACTAACTAAGGAACTTGTCGATGCCTCGGTAAAATTGGCACTGAACTGTGCAAGGATAAACGATAAGGTAGGACTCTTAGACACCTTGGAGTTGTTAAGGGAGTATGTCAAATCTGAGGAAAATAAAAAAGAATTAGAAAGAGCAATATCCTATATTGAGTATCTCATAAAGGAGGGCATACCTATTGGAGAAAACACCATTGAGAGACTTAAGATTTTGTTAAACAGGATCAGGAGGGAGAGGAGGTAATATATAAATAAGTGGAAACTTTCTGTTTTTAAATATTTTTTTATTTTTTATTTTTATTATTTTTATAATTATTTTTAAACTATCCTCTCGATGGGAACTAGGGTTTATTATTTATTTCTTTTTTAGACTCTTCTAATTTTATCCTACATATGGCATCGAAAACTCCAACAATTAAGGGTCCTATTGCAAAACCACCAATTCCCAAGGTTAGAGGGCCCATAAGGAAGGCTATTAAAACA
>DQVU01000064.1 GCA_015661585.1 Methanothermococcus okinawensis
AGATTTAGATATGTTGATAATACCGGGAGGTAGTCTTATAGAGAGTTTCTCCCTAAAGGAGGAATTAAAAAAACATCTCTTAGAATTCGATGGAATACTATTTGGTGTATGTAGTGGATTTCAGGTGCTCTCTAAGAGGGTTGATATAGGGAGGAAGAGTCAGTATCCCATATTCAGGGAGGGGTTAGGCCTGTTAGATGTGGAATTCTCTCCTCTAATATGTACAGATAGGGTGGAGTTTAAATTGATGGATAACTGTATCTTTGGAAGAGTTGGAGATAGGGGGGAGGGATTCCACTGTCATACATACGGAGATATAAAGGTAGGTAAAGGGGTGAAGGTACTAACTGTATCCAAGGTTAAAAAGTTGGACTATAAATATCTTGAAGGGGAGCGTTATATAGTTTCAGGGGTTTATCGTAAGAATATATACGGTACTATGGTTCATGGATTCTTAGACAACGAAAATATAAAGAGAAGTTTATTAAAGAGTTTAGGGGTAGATGAGGAGGAGTATAGAACTATACTAAATAAAAATAGGGAGTTAAAGGAGAAGTTGAAAAGGAGATCTGTAATATACTCCAATAGAAAAAGACATAAGAAAGAAAAAGATAATAAAAAAAGGGGAATAGTTCTCCTATCTACAGGTTCCCAATCTGGAAAAACTTTTTTACTAACTAGTATAGTCTCCAAGTTAGATGGGAAAACATTCGTTGCAAAGATAGGTCCCGATGTGAGGGATATCGTCCCATCTCTCTATATTCTAAGGGAGCCTATGTTGAAGTACAGTAGTATAAAAATTGGAGATAGGGGATGGTGTGATGTTGAGGAGTTTTTAAGGTTTGTTGAGAAGTCTGATTATGATTACTATATAGTGGAGGGGGTTATGGGTGCCTTCACAGGTGCCCTAAGGGAGAAGAACTACAGTAGTGGTGAAGTGTCAAAACTTCTAGGCTTTCCAGTGTATGTTGTATCCTCCTGTAGTAAAGGGGGTATTGAGGGGGCCTTTGTAGAGGGTTTAAGTTATTACTCCCTTTTAAAAGATATGGGGATAGATGTAAGGGGTATAATATTAAACAGGGTTTATAACTTTCAGATCTTTGAGAAGGTTAGGAGGATAGGGGAGGAGATGGGTGTAAAGGTAATAGGTGTTAAAAAGGGAGAGGGTGGGGATAGTAGAGGGTTTATACCTGAGGTAGAGATAGACTACGAGAGTTTCTGTAGAAGTGCCATGGGGTTAGACTTTGAGTTGGAGATCCCTCCAATAGATACAGATAAAAGGGAAGAGGAGGGTGAAAATTTTGAATACTATCTTAGAAAGTGGGCTCATAAGTTTTTAGATTTAGATGAACTCTTGTAAGAGTTTTTTCTAGTTTTTTAATCATTTTTATTTTTATTCTTTATAATTATCCTGTAGTTTCATCAAAGTAGTATTAAAATAATAAATAATAAATAAAATAATAAAAATCCTAAGGAAATAATCATAAAAATGAATAAAATCATTAAATATCTCAGGATCAAAATTCATCCTTTTCTCCAGTGTTAAGGAGTAAAGATTATATATTATTATAATATTTTTTTTACTTTTTAAACAACTTCTCCATTATTTTTTATCTTATTATTTTTTACTACCTTGTTATTATTAAATCATCACTTTTTGATGGAAATTAAGGCAATTATTATATAATTACTAAATTAATCCAACCCGTCGTAATCTCCCAAAGGCTCCTCCTCCCTATTTCTTTCACTGTAGGATTTCTCCCATATCTCTACAATATCTAAATCCTCCCCTCCGTATCTACCGTTAAACTTGTTTATCTTAACCAGTGCTGGAATACTTAGGGCGGGACCTATTATTATGGCCTCCCCTACGTTCAATCCGGGAAGTTGTTTAAGGAGATCCTCACTTAAACTCTCTGAAGCCTGCTGTACATGCTGCTGATCATGGGGTTCAATTAACTTCGAAATAATAAGGTTGTTACACTGTGAGAGGGCCTCAGGGTCTAAGGTCTTAGGCCTCTGGGAGACTAAACATAAACCTACTCCAAATTTTCTACCCTCCCTCGCTATCCTGGATATATGTAGTTTCGATCTTGTATTCCTATTCTTTGGGATAACGAGATGAGCCTCCTCAAGTACTATAAATATAGGTTTTGGATAACCCTCCCTAAGTGCCCTCTTTCTATCTGCCAGTATCTCCTTTGAGATATAGGATATAATAATATCCATATCGTTTTCATCTAAGCCCTCCAACGGTAGTATATTGATGTAGTTCTCCTTTATCTTCTCTATAGGGTTGTAGTGTAGAGTTATTAGGTGATTTTTAAATTTCAACATATCTTTAAGTCTGAATATTGCAGTATGGATACTGTCAGCGTCCCTCTTACTTTCCTCTAAGAAACTCTCTAATTCATTTATAATACAGTTTATATAATCCTCTGCAGATTGGAAATCACACTCCCTGTACTCCTTCTTTACGTTATCTACAGCCCTCCTAATATAGGGCCTCTGTTTCGTAGCTGCAACATCCACTCCAGCGAGATCTGCCAAACTGTCACTACTTATCTCATATACGTTTATCTTCGGCTCTATGATATTAACCCTTAACTTGTTATTATCGTCGTAGGATTCAATATATCTGTACTCTCCATGGATATCGAAAACAAGTACTGTAGCCTTCAACCTGTTTAACTCTGAGAGGAGTACTGCAACGGTGTTAGATTTTCCCATCCCAGTTATAGCCAGTATTGCCAAATGTCTAGAACATAACATATTGACGTCTAACTTTACAGGTATATCCTTAGATAGTAGTCTTCCTATCTCTATATGTCCCTCGGAGAACATCTTTTTTAAAACCTCTTCACTGGCTGAATACACCTCTGTACCTGGTTTTGGAGGTATCTTAGGTATCTTCTTCTCCTCCACATCCCCCAGTATCTTTATCTTACCTATAACCTGGTA
>DQVU01000129.1 GCA_015661585.1 Methanothermococcus okinawensis
ATACTCTTATGTCCAGAGCATGCTAAAAAATCTGCCTTCAACTTTTTCCCCTTAACTGGCATCCTTCCAACTGTATAGGCACAGTTTAGGAGGAATGGATAACCCTTTTTCTTGGCTATCTTTCCCACCTTCTCGGCATCACTTAGGTTGCCGTAGGATCCATCTACATGGGTAAGTAGTACTAAACCTATACTCTTCCCCTCATCCTCCAAATTATCAATAACTTCTTTGTATCTTTCAGGTTCTATCCGATAGGTAGGATAGCCATCGTTCTTTACTGTAGCGTAGTTCAACCTCGCCCTCTCTATAGCCACGTAGGAGGTGTAGTGGGCATTTTCATCTAATACTACGTAATCCCCCTCTTTACATATAGAGTGCATAACTATAAACTTACTCTCTCTCGCTCCATGGGTGGGCCTGGATATATCCATATCCAAGAACTTAGAAACATCCTCTAAAAATTCACATACTGGAGGTGTCTTTATCTCATCTAAACGTCCCCCACAGTAGTCACATACACTGTAACCATCCCAGTACTCGTAAATTACCTTCTTAGCCTCCACAGGAAGAACTCCACCCCTCTGGATAGGGTTTAGATTTATATACTCCCTCTCCAGGTGCCTACTGAGATTTCTATACTTGTCTAAGTTTATCTCCATTGGATCACCTTAAAATAAGAATTTAACTATAATAAAACTACAATAAAATAGTAATTATAACTCTACCACGAGACAGGAGAGAGGTAAAATATAGGTAAGAACTTTTAGTCATTTTCTGAGTGATTAAACAACCTTGGAAATTTCTGTTTTTATTGTTTTATATCTTTTATTAATATATAAACCTTAGTTTCAAAAAGTTATAATTAAAAAATATCTCGGAACATTTTTATGAACACTGAGATAAGATAATAGGTTATATAAAACATATTCCTACATTCTCCTAATAATCTCTTTTTCTAAGATTTATTAGTTATCTCCATATTATAATTTTGATGGGAATTAGGCTTTTATCAAGTTATCCTTATTTTTATCTTAAACTCTAGTTCTTATCAAGTGATAGTTTAAAAATAATTATTAAAAAATAATAATGATAAAAAATAAAAAAGGTTTTAAAATAAAAACTTCTATCATCCCAAATGATACAACTGTGGATATCCCAGTAGTATTTCCTATCTTATCTCAGTGTTCAGAAAACATCTTGAGATATTTAATAGTTATAATTTCATTATTTAAGATTTTTATTATAAATATCACTATTTATTATTTTTAATATAATTTTAATTATTAGTTTAATGGGAACTGTATTATTATTATCTTATCGAGATCCTTAAGGGTTATTGTTTAGTTTAAAAAGTTTGTTCAGGACTATAATTTTTAATACAACTTATTTTTTTAATATTTTAGTTCCCAAGTAGTAGTTAAAAATAAAAATATTATGGAATTTTTATCATTATATAGAAGATATTCCTTTTGTAGTTGAGGTTAAGTAAGAGGAGAAGGAAACATCTTCTTAGAGAGATTTTGGAATAAGGTTTAAAGGGATAAGTTTAAGATGTTGTGTATTTAACTATAGTTATTTTTATAACTGTAAGGGTGGTTCTTGTGGGTTTAAAACATCTGATATCTATTAGGGATATTAGAAAGGAGGAGATTTTAAATATATTAGATGAATCCAAGAAGATGGAAAATATCCTAAATTCTAAAAAATCCTTAAAAATTATGGAGGGTAAAATACTCGCCACACTATTTTATGAACCATCTACAAGGACAAGACTATCTTTTGAAACTGCTATGAAGAGATTGGGGGGTTCAGTTGTCGGATTTACGGATATAAAGAACACTTCAGTTATGAAGGGAGAGAGTTTAATAGATACTGTAAGAGTAGTAAGTGACTACGTAGATATAATAACAATAAGGCATCCCTGTGAAGGTGCTGCAAGGTTAGCCAGTGAGTATTCAACTGTCCCTGTGATCAATGCAGGAGACGGTTCAAATCAACATCCCACCCAGACACTACTTGATCTGTACACCATAAAGAGAGAGATTGGGAAAATAGACGGGATTACAGTGGCCTTCTTAGGGGACTTAAAATATGGGAGAACTGTCCACTCACTATGTTATGCCCTATCTCTCTTTGAAGATGTTGAGATAAAGTTTATATCTCCTGAAGAACTTAGGATACCTAAGGAAATAGTAACCGATCTCCTTGAGAAGGATGTAAAGTTCTGTGAGATGAGAACTATAGATCTGGAGGATGTAGATGTAGTCTATGTGACGAGGATACAGAAGGAGAGATTTCCAGATCTAAACGAATATCAGAGGGTAAAGGGGAAGTATAAACTTACATTGGAGCATGTTAGGGATAAGGATCTTATAGTTATGCATCCACTACCAAGGGTAGACGAGATAGATCCAAGGATAGATAACCTCCCACAGGCGAAGTACTTCCAGCAGTCCTTTTACGGGGTACCAGTTAGGATGGCTATACTGAAGATGTTGTTGGAATAAAGACAATCGAAGAGTATAATAGCAATGATAATAAAGTATATTAAAAATTAAGGATGGAAATCACCAACATTGTTAAACCATAAAGGGGGTGAAGATCCCATCTATATAACCTCCTTGGAATGCTTTGAACACTGGAAGAAGTAAAATTCTATTTGATGGAATTAGTACCATTAAGATAAACTTCGTCATAGTTAAGATAAAACCTTAGTTCCCATTAAAGTAGTAATTATAGTTAAGAACATAACGTTTTAAACTTAGATCTAAAAAGTAAAACAGAAAAAGAGACAAAAAACTTTCTAATAAAAAGGATTTAACAGAAATC
>DQVU01000186.1 GCA_015661585.1 Methanothermococcus okinawensis
CTGTGGGTAGTCTTTATCTGTCCATCCTCGTCCTGGAGGAAATATGAATACATCCCATGGAGAATACCCTTCTTACCCTTAAGTAATGTGGCGGCATGTTTATCTGTATCTAATCCCTCACCAGCAGCCTCAACTCCAATGAGTCTAACCTCTTTATACTTTATAAACTCATGAAATATACCTATGGCGTTACTCCCCCCTCCAACACAGGCGACGATACAGTCAGGTAATCTCCCCTCCATCTCCAATATCTGTCTCTTAGCCTCCCTCCCTATTACAGATTGAAAGTCCCTAACCATTGTAGGGTATGGGTGAGGTCCTACAGCGGAACCTATGAGGTAGTGGGTGTATTCGAAGGTCTCCACCCAGTCCCTTAACGCCTCGTTAATGGCGTCCTTTAGGGTTTTTGAACCAGAATCTACAGGATATACCTCTGCCCCGTGAAGTCTCATTTTATACACGTTCAACCTCTGCCTCTCCATATCAATAGTACCCATGTATATCCTAGTCTCCATCTTAAATAGTGCCCCTGCCATGGCGGTGGATAGTCCATGCTCCCCTGCACCAGTCTCTGCTATCAGTCTCGTCTTTCCCATCTTCTTTGCTAAGAGAGCCTGTCCTATACTGTTATTTATCTTATGGGCACCGCCGAGGAGTAGATCCTCCCTCTTTAGGTATATTTTGGCTCCTCCTATCTTCTCTGTAAGGTTTTTGGCAAAGTAGAGAGGTGTCTCCCTACCGGCGTAGTTCCTTAGATAGTAGTCCAGTTCCGCCTTGAATTCAGGGTCATCTTTGTACTTCTTGTAAGCCTTTTCCAACTCTTTTAGAGGAGGTTTAAGTACCTCTGGGACGTACTGTCCTCCGTACTCTCCAAATTTCATCCCTCTATCACCTTAATTTTTAGATAAAGATACCGTAATTGAGGATAACCTCTAAGATAATTATGGAGATTGCAATCCCTAACACCTTCTCAGGAGTTATCTTTATCTTTGATATATCTGTATCCATGTATCTAATCAATCCTGCACTTGTGGCCAATCCTCTCTCTTCATCTCTTCTAGCCATGGTATCACAGTTGATAAGTTTGTAAAATCTGAAACTTTAATTATATATTAAATATTCTAATATAATAATAAAAATATATATTATAAGAATATTAAAGAATGATAATAAAAATACATAAGGAGGCGGAGATCCTCCACTATACTTTATAGATAGAGCCTGATAATGATTGAAATCTTACCTTTCTCCAACTTTCATTTTTTTATCATTTTTATTATTATTATATATTTATTATTTTTCACTAAATAAGATTTTATAAAATTATTAAGAAAAAAATAAACTTAATTCCTTAATTCAAATACTTCTTTCCGTAATCTACCCTATATATCTTGAATCCTGGCTGTATTCCTGGATGTGTAGGATCCCATGTAGCCTTAACCAGTTTAATATGTTTCAATCCAGCACCGTCTAAGAAGTGAAGTTTTGTGTATATGCTATCTTCCAGGTTTCTCGTTGATATCCAGGCGTATGTTAAGTATGTTTTGTTATCTAAAGGTTCCACTCTAACAATTAAACTATAGACACCATTTTCATTGAATACATTGTTATATAACTTATCTCCATGCTTCACAATAACCTTATGGAATCCTGTTATATTTTCACCTACTATAGCATTTCTATTCACATTGTAAACTATATCATAACTGTGTAGTGTGTTGTTTTTTATCACTATCAGATTTACAATCATATAGTTGTCCCTCTTTTGAATAGGTATTCTAATCACGAAAGAGTCATTAATTAAAAATCCATCCCCCCCAGATAACCTCATATAGAATCCCTGTTCCCTCTTATAGTTAGGAGTTTCTGGAGGTAAATCGAAATCCCAGAAACCAAACATACTCCAGACAGAGGCTATATCAGTCATCCTGTTGTAGGTGATAAGATAATCTGGGTTGGGATTTTCTGGATGGGTGTAGTTTAGAAGTGTTCTGGCATCTTCGTCACTTAGGTGATATTTCTCAGTGAGTATCTCATAGGCCTTACTTCTACTTACCGGAAGTATCTCGTTGAGTATCTTAACTGTCATAGATACGTTGTTATTGGTATAGTTCATGAGGATACCTCCCCTTTCAAAGGCCTTATCTCCACTTGTGGCGAGCATCCTTATTATACCTACTGATAGGTTTTCGTTGGATGTTGCAAAGGCTCTACCTACCCAATAGGCCCTTGGGGAGTTCTGGGATCCTCCGTCGAAAGTTACCATCTTCCTCGTAGCCCAGGTGTATATATGTCCGTTATCCCACCAACAGGTAATTACTGTATTATTTGGCGTTTCCTCCTTTATCCAATCTAAACCCTCCTTCCAACCGTTGTTAAATGTTGGTGCAGTATAGAAGGGGACAGCACTGGCTAAGGGGGGTAAGACTAAGGACAGTGCCAGTAGTAAAGTAACAACCTTTTTCATCCTGTTGTTATGGGAAACTACTATATCTGTTATCTTATATATACCAAGTATTCCTAGGACAAGTAGAAATCCATAGGCGGCAATTGGAACGTAAGTTGTAGGTAGTACAATTTTTGGTATCTCAGGGAGTGTCTTAAACAGGGTATAGAGGAAGAATATTCCAACTGTTGGATAAATTATCCAATTTATCAACTCGTCGTCCCTTCTATTTATAACATTCACCAACTGTCCAATGAATATACCCACACCTATAGAGAGGGGAGGTGTCATTAAACCGATAAACCTTACTCCTTTTGTAGCAGCATAATATGTTGCAGCGAGCCATATTGTAAGAAGGAGGGCGTATTTCAGATCTACCTTAATATCTTCCTTTTCATACCTCATGGAGATAAAGGATGTCAATATTCCCAAGATCCCTAATATAAATAATGGGGCATTTCCCAACGCCTCATTTACAATCTCTTCAATTGTTGGTGTCTGAAGTTCAGATACTGTGGTAAATACGTTAGGCCAACCTGTGACCTTGGTAGTTTCCTTTATTTTGATAAATTCAAATGGTGAGAGGATACCTCCTATGAAAACATTTACACCATAAAGTAGAGAAATTAGAAGGGCACCTCCAACGATGAAAATACTTAGTATGGGTAGAAGTCTCTTTATATCATCCACTAAAAGTGGAAGGGATATTTTATCTCCATATCTACTTATAAGGAAGGTATATACCGCATACAGTACTAAGAAGACCCCAACTACGTAGTATCCGTACCACCAACCTGCCCACATCCGTGGAGCCAGTGTCATTGTAAGTGTTGCCAAGACTGTACATACGAGGGATAACTTCAAGTCCCTCTGATTGTGAAGAGCCTCCATAATAAACCATACGATGAAGAGTATAGGCAATATCTCAAATATAGGAGTATCTGCAAAACCTGCAGAGGTTTTATAGAGTAATGCAGGGGTGGAGACTATAGTTAATGCTCCTACAACCCCACCAATGTTACTTCTGGTAACTCTTCTAACTATGAAGAAGATAGGTATTCCCAAGAGAATACTTAAAAGAGGTGGTATCCAGAAGGCTGCGTTCATTAGAGTTACTGTTGGATCTATGGAGTGCCATATCTCATACACTATGATAGTTGCATAGGTTATTGCAGGTACAGATCTAGTTATTGGATGACCAGGAGGAGCATACTGGCAGGTATCATAAGGTACCCACTTCCCATCTATATACTTCAACGTCTCTCCGAGATGACCATGATTGTAGTAGTTTTCAGTAAGTCTCAGGTAGTAGTAGGGATCTAACGCTACAAGGTACATCCTTCCATTTTCATCGGAGAACATCTCTTTTAACTTCTCATTCTCAGAAAATCCCATATCTGCAGGTTGAGCCCTCAGTTGGAAACTTATAAGACCTATAAGTAGCAGAATAAGGATCAACTTTAGATGTTCATATTTCTTGAAAAATTTGTGAATCTTCTCTAACACCTCTTTCATACTGTACCTCCGTTGAAACTTTGAAGATATCTATAGTTAGTAGGAATATGATATAAATATCTTTAATCTTAATCCCACCAAAGTAAATTTAAAAATATAGAGTAACGAACAAAATTATTTATAAAACCACGTGTAGAGAAATATTACATAATTTTTATTATTTAATAAAAATAAATTATAAAAAGTATGATTAAAATCAAAATAATAGAAATATCATTTTTTATTCTCTGGACTACTGGGTACTAGTAGGAATAGGAAGGAATCCTGTTAGCCCTTTCTTCTTAGAGATGTTTGGACCCACTACAATATTACGGATGGAGCCTTACCAACGAGATAATCTTATCTTTTCTTAAGTACTTAGGATATCTTTTATTATTTTATTTATTATTAATAATCAGATCTTAAAGAGTTCTCCCGTTTATCTACCTTTATTAGACAGACTTCATCAGAATCTTCGGAGAGGACAGAACTCCTCACATTCTGACTTGGATAATCTCCTTTTCATTAAGTTCTAACATCTTCAAATCTTTAAAATCAGTCTTTAGGCACCTCCACCCTAATAAAATCTTCCCTATTTTTCCTTAAACTTATAGTGGCATCTATACCCATCTTTGCAGTTGTTTTATCCTCATCTATTGAGGGATCTAGGGAAGATCCTTTGGCACCCTTTATTATAATCACATCCCTATCTGCCTGTACCCTCGTCGCTATGGCGTACTCCACATCCTTGGGATCGTGTATATCTATATCCTCATCTACAACTACCACATGTTTCAAACTTGGATGGGAGGCTAAGGCTGCGAGTATTGCATTCTTTCCATCTCCCTCAGTCCTCTTTTCAATGGAAATTACAGCATGTAGCCAGCAACATCCCCCCTCTGTTAGTACAACATCCTTTACAGTGGGTACTGCATTCCTTACACCTTTGAATATCCTAGGTTCCTGAGGTAGTCCCATAAGCACCTTGTGCTCTATTCCTCCAGGTAGTAGGGCGTGGAATATAGGGTTTTCCTTCCTCTTCAGGGATGTTATCCTTATAACTGGCTGTTTTCTAACCTTGTC
>DQVU01000061.1 GCA_015661585.1 Methanothermococcus okinawensis
CTGTGATTATATCAAAATCTCCTCCTATGGATAGAGGGGTAGAACTTGCAAGAAGAAGTAATTTAATCCTTATAGGGTTTGCCAGAGGGGATAGATTTACAGTGTACAGCGGTTATGACAGAATACTCTTTAAGGAGTAGATTCTATTTTATTGAGTATTATCTTTATATCTGTTTTCCTTGTTATATCCTCCTCCTTTTCCAGTAGTTCCTTTAATCTCCTCTTTAAATCTTCAATATCCTTAGATTTCTCTAAAAATTCTTTAAAAAATTCTATATCTTCAATATAAGGGGCGATGTCTACTAGTAGATCCTCTTTTGTTTTTTCATCCATGGTATCTCCTACCTTTAAATCGTTAAAGTTTAAAAAAATAATGTAATAAATTTTATAATATTTTTATTATATAAAATAAATCCTGTTAAATCTTTTCCCTCAATGAATAAAAGAAGTTGTTAAAAAAATAAAAAACTCTCTCTTATTATCTTTGTTGTAATAATTATCATAATTATTTATTCTTTTAATTACTACTTTGGTGAGAGCTAAGGTTTATAATAATTAGAATCTATACAACGGTGGTACCATGGACATACTCATTAGGGATCTAGATTACGCTGTAGATATCAATTTAAACGTCTATAGGAATATAGATATACTTATCAGGAGAGATGAAGATAGCAAAAAGATAACAATAGATAGAGGTAGAAATCTCCTGGAAAAATCCAACTTGGATAAAAAAGATCTGAAGATAATAGATGGGGATAAGAAATGTGCAATACCTGGGTTGAGCAACAACCACACCCATATACCTATGACACTCCTGAGGGGAATAGCAGATGATATGATACTGCAGGACTGGTTGAGGGAAAAGATATGGCCCAACGAGGGGAAACTTACAGGGGAAGATGTGTATTACGGGGCACTACTTGGATGTTTAGAGATGTTGAGATTTGGTATAACCTCATTTAACGACATGTACTTCTTCCCCGAGGAGATTGTTAGGGCTACCAAGGAAGTAGGTATAAAAGGGACTGTAGGTTTTCCCATAATAGACTTTGGTACACCTCAATGTAAGGACTTGGATAAACTCCTAAGTAACTGTGAAAAATTTATAAAGAGGTTTATTGAAGAGGAGAAAATTAACCCAGTTGTAGCTCCCCATGCCCCTTACACATGTTCAAAGGATACATATATCCGGTGTAGGGAGATATCCCAGGAGTACAACGTCCCTCTACATACTCATCTATCTGAGACAAGGTATGAGGTTGTGGAGATGGAGAACAAGATAGGGATGAGACCTGTGGAGTACCTAGAGAGTATAGGGATTTTGGGGGATAACCTTATAACTGCCCACTGCGTATGGGTTACAAAGGAGGAGGTAAAGACGCTTGCAAAGTACAGGGTAAAGGTAGTTCACTGTCCAGGAAGTAATATGAAACTTGCCAGTGGGGGGGTTATGCCCCTTGTGGAGATGTTAAGGGAGGGGGTGCCCCTATCCCTTGGGACGGATGGACCTGCCAGCAACAACAACTTAGATATACTTGAAGAGATGAAGATAGCAGCACTACTCCACAAGGCCCATAGATGGGATCCTACGGTGGGGGATGTAGATACTATCCTACGTATGGCCTTCAACAGTGAGTCTATAGGATTTGAAAACAGGGATATTGTACTCTTGGATCTTAACAGTCCCCATCTAAGACCTGTGCATAATATAAAGTCTAATATAGTATATTCTGTAAATGGAAATGACGTAGATACTGTAATTGTAGATGGGGAGGTGCTACTGGAGAATAAAAAATTCTCTAAGATAGATGATAAATATCTAAGGGATATCTACCATAAGGTGGATAGTATTATAAAAAAATTTAATTAATCCTATTGGAACTACGGTTTAATTATTTTACCAGATATCAATGAAGGTCTATAGATAGTGTTGAAGGTACAGAAAGGTATAACTCTTCCATCTGGAATGACGTAGTGGATACAACATCTTTCACATCTCTTTACATCGAAGTTGTAGGGATCCATAAAGTGCATACAACTGATCATAAGAACGTTATGATGTAGTTTTGCAAGTGAACTGTAACTACCTCTCAGTATATCCACTATAAAGTTGACAAAATTTTTTACATTGATAGTTTTAGGTGCCTTCTCCCTATCAACCAGTTTCAATATGTTTATACTTAGATCTAAAACAGATCTGATTTTACCTCTCTTTTTATCTTTTAACTCTTCATTTTTTTCATTTATAATTTCTAAAAAGCCCTCAACATCAAAGAATCTTGTAAGAGGTATCATTTTCCCATCTTCAACAAAGACGTAGGTAGATACCCCACAATGTTGATGGGATCCCAGAATTGGTTTTTTTCTATCTAATAGATTTTCAACAAATAAAGACATTGGGGCGACAAATGGCACTGGATAAAAGTCATCCTTCACGATCTCCCCGTTAGTCTGCTCCTCAACTAACTTTATAAAGTCGGGGATTGTTATCCTACCCTCTAACCTCTTCTCCTCATCTATCCTCCCAGTAAAGGAGACTGGCTGGAAGTTAACACCTCTAACAACGTCAAAATTCTCAACTGCATATTTTATTATATCTCCAACTTCTCCATCGTTAACACCCCTTACCAAGGTTGGAACGAGGACTACACTGTTGAAACCTACCTCCCTACAGTTCTCGATCACCTTCATCTTAACAGGTAGGAGGTTCTTCCCCCTGGCGATTAAGTAAGGATTCTCTGACATTCCATCAAATTGGAGATATATTGTAGATAAACCTGCCTCTTTAAGTCCCTTGAGATAGTCCTTATCCCTCAACCTTATACCATTAGTAGCCAACTGGACATGTAAAAATCCCATCTCCCTGGCTAACTTTATAATATCGAAGAGATCTTTCCTTACTGTAGGTTCTCCCCCTGCAAACTGTATGGCGGGAGTTGGTGGAATTTCACTTCTCAAGATCTCCATCATTCTCTTTACTTCCTCGAAGGTTGGTTCATAAACCACTCCAGTTTTACCTGCATTTGCAAAACATATGGGGCAGTTCAAGTTGCACCTGTTGGTTAAGTCGATATTTGCAAGCACAGTTGCAGTTTTATGGTTGGGGCAGAGCCCACAGTCGTAGGGGCAACCTCTCTCTATCTTACTCTGGGTTACCTCAATACTACCGATATACTGGTATTTGTTAAACTTCCTGTATAACTCAGTATCACTCCAGTAGATATCTCTAAATTCCCCATGTTCAGGGCATGTTTTTTCCATGAATACTTTCCCCTCCTCTTCGTAGAGGGTGGCAGGGATCCTTTTAAAGCATCTTGGACATATGGATACTGTTGTACCTATAATCTTCCTCATTATATCTCCCCTAAAGGTTATAAAATAAGTCTCATAATATTATAATTATTGTTATTATTATAAATAAAATTAATGATAAAAAGATACAAAGTAAAGAACTCCTCTATATTTATCTCTTTTTGAATATCCCTGAACACTTGAAGATGGTCTTTGTTCAAGACTATAAAAAGAGTGGAAAATAAAAGTAAAAAATTATCCCATCCTCTACATAATTTTTTTAATCTTTAGCCCTCTAGATAATCCTTTAATTCCCTCTTTATCTCCTCTACAGTTGGTATCTTCCCCTCAAATACTACAACATCGTCAAAAACTACCCCTGGAGTGAGCATTATCCATTCAGATATCTTATCTATATCTTCAACTTTTAGGATCTCTGCATCTATACCCAACTCCTCTACAGCCTTCTTAACATTCTCGTAGGTTTTCTTACACTTGGGGCATCCTGTTCCCAATACCCTAATTATCACATTATCACCTTATTTTCCTTTACTTACTATCTATTGTTATCAAAAAATTTTTATAATTTATTGTAATATGATACCAGTGATATATCCTGCAAATGTGGAGAGTATCACTACAAGGGCCAAGTAGGTAATAGCCTTTATACCTCCAAATATTCTGGAGATTGTAAGTACAGTAGGGATACTTAAACTTGGCCCTGCTAAGAGTAGAGCCATGGCAGGTCCAACACCCATCCCCAAATCCATTAAAGTTTTTACAATAGGTACCTCAGTTAGTGTTGCGAAGTACATAAGGGCACCTACTAGGGAGGCGATGAAGTTCGAAAATATGGAGTTTCCACCTACGTATCCACTGATGTACTGAGGTGGAATGAATGCACTTATTAAACCTGCTATAGCTACCCCTATTATAAGGAGAGGAAATAGCATCTTAATTAAGATATAACTCTCGAAGAGCCAAGATTTTATCTCCTCAGGTTTGTACCATCTCTTTACAACTACAGCCAAGACTACAATAAGGATAGCTGTAATAACATGTTTAGTCAGTATTTCACCATAAACAGGTATGTTCAAGAGAGGTACAAACTTTGGAGAGGCTGTTATTGTAATGAGTATCAACAACTGTATAAAGAAGAATGTTAGAGTTTGATACCAGGGTCTAGAGTTGATACTTTTTACACTTCTCCTTATACCTTTACCCTCTCTCTTTTTGTTCCCCCTCTCAAAGAATAGTTCCATAGCGAGTCCTATAATTATAGAGAAGGTTATAGCATATAAAGCCCTTAGAAATCCAATATCCCATCCAAAAACAGCTGCTGAGTAAAAAATTGCAAGGATGTTGATGGCAGGTGCTGAAAATAGTAAGGTAGTAATAGGTCCTATACTTCCTCCCCGTTTGTAAAGACTGGAGATCAGTGGTAGTATAGTACAGGAACATACTGCAAGGATACATCCACTTACAGCGGCAACGAGGTAGGATATCCTCTTAGGTGTATCTGGACCGAAGTACTTGAGTATGAACTGTCTATTTATCATGGTAGTAATACCTCCTGCCATAAGGAAGGCAAATGTTAGCGCTATTACTCTGTTGATATTTAGATAGTCTAATACTGTTTTTATCATAGTGTTTAGGGTGTAGATAAGTAGTTCCGAGATATCCATAATATCCTCTCTGTTTTATATTTAGTTAAAATTTTTATTTTATTTTTAATTTTTTAATTCTATACAATTTATAGTTGTTATTCTTGATCTTTTTTTATCTCATATTTTAATTCTAATAAAATATATAAAAATATTTTATAACGATATCAAGAATTTTAATAAAAATAGTGATAAAAAATAGTTATAAAGAGATTGAAGTCCAACCTCTTATCGGCTGAAAACCTACAAAAACAGGTAGCAACCTTATTAATTTTAGTTTTAGTATTTATAGATAGATACGGTAAAAATAAGATAATTATAAATTGGAGGTTATCAACTTCGTCAGTATCTTACTTAGGTAGGCAACCTTTTTTGGTTTTAGTATTATCGAGGAGTGTTTATTTCCCTTATGGAATCCTATAAGTACAGATGCACTTCTTCTCTCATCGGCAGGGAGGATGGCTATAGATATTCTATTTCCATTACCTGCAAAACATGTACCAACATCCTTTATCTTCCTTAGCATTACCCCATCTTTTTTAAAATCCTTAGTTATATTCTCTGCAGATATGGCTCCATAGTCTAGTAAAGTTGTAAGTAGGGAGGCACTTTCAAGATCCATCTCTATTGATTCTATCTCTTTATCATTTTCATCCACCATCTTCAATTTAACACTACCCTCACTGTACTCCGGAACTATTGCTATCCCACGGTTACTAACCACCCTCATCCCTTCACCTTCTAAATTTTTAAAAACGTTATGAAATAAAGATACCTATTTCTACTTTATTTTAATATATATACATTACGTATAATCAACTAAGAAAGTATGCAACAATCCCCTCTACAGTAGTTTTAACCTCCCAGTTATTTTATCTATTCTCTCCTCCCTCTCAGGGCCAATAGCAACTGCAGTACATGTTCCAGGAGCCAGTTGGGTCCTCCCAGCATCCCTTATTAAACTACAGGGTAATCCTTCTATAGAGGCCTCCCTGAACACCTCCATAAGTTCCTCCTCAGAATTCACCTTAACTATAACCTTCTTCTGCCCCTCTCTCAGCCACTCCTCAACAACTTTTGGACACTCCTTCTGAGCCTTTATAAATGCTTCTATGGATGCATGGCATGCCTGGGCTGCTATCTTCCCCTTACCCATATTTAAATCTGTTCTGACAACGATAACCTGCTTGTACATACTCTCTCCCATTTATATAAAAAGGTTTTAATATAACTTTAAACAATTTTTATCATTATTTATCATTATAAATAGTGGTACTATGTACGAAGGAGAGATAGCGATAGGGCCTATTCATTCCTCTATCCTCGAGCCCCATAGGTTGAGGTTGTTTATTGAGGACGAGATAGTAAAGGATGCAGAACTTACAATAGGGGTAAATTACAGAGGGGTAGAACTACTTATGGAAGGGCTACCTCCAGAGAAGGCTACTATCCTTACAGAGAAGATATGTGGTATATGTTCCCATATCCACCTCTGGTGTGCAGTTAGGGTTACTGAGATGGGGTGTAATATAGAGGTTCCAGAGAGGGCTAACTATATAAGGGTGATAGTTGAGGAGTTGGAGAGGCTACACTCCCATACCTTGCTATTTGGACATGTCTTCGAGGTATTGGGACATGAAACGATGGCGATGAGGGCATTTATGATCAGGGAACCTGTACTTCAGACACTCTACGAGATAAGTGGAAGTAGGGTTCAGTACTCCTGTCCCATAATAGGGGGAATTAGGCCAAGGTGCAACATCCCAGATAAACGTATTCCCTCCCTAATGGAGAGGATAGAGAGATTCGAGGAGAAGATGGAGAAACTCCTAGATAGGACGTTGAGAGATCCTCTAATAATTTCTCGTATGAAAGATATAGGTGTAATGGATAGAAAGATCGCTGCAAAGTACCACGCAGTAGGACCTACAGCCAGAGGTAGTGGTATAAGAAGTGATATGAGGAAGATGGGTTATGTACCAGAGTACGATCCCTTTGAATTCGAGGAGATCCTTTTAGACGATGGAGATGTTCTATCTAGGATACTTGTAAGGATGTACGAGTGTTTTGAAAGTTGTAAAATAATAAAGCAGGCGTTGAAGGGCCTTTATCATCTACCTGAGA
>DQVU01000018.1 GCA_015661585.1 Methanothermococcus okinawensis
AAGGCTATAACTTCAGGAGATATAAACCTCAAGGATCTTCCTGGGAGTTGTGGCAGGTTGGATCTCGTATGTAGATGTGTAAGTAGTGCATTTTTTCTCTCCCATGATATAAGAAGAGATACCATTTTTTACTCTGTACACTATGGAGAACCTAGCCCTCCAGTGGCTCTAAAGTTTGTAGGATCTGAATTGAAAAGACTGAGTCCAGATGAGAGAAGTATAGCCATATTTATAAAGAAGGCTCTAAGTAAAGAGCATAACTCTCAGTGGAGAGAGAGTACCCCAGGTATATATCACGCCACGAAGGATTTTAAGGAAATAGTACTCGAGAAATTAGAGGAGGAAAGAAACGTCTACCTCCTACATCTAAGGGGGAAACCTATCGAGGAAGTTATCAACACTAAAACCTACGATGAGATAAAAGATAGAGGTTTTGTCTTCATACTAGGGGATCATATAGGATTGACTGAAGAGGATGAAAAATTTTTAAATGATTTGGGGATAGAGAGGATATCCATATCACCTTTAGAGTTGCATGCAAATCAGTGTATAGATATAGTCCATAACGTACTGGACAAGTTGGAGTATAGAAAATAGGGTATTTTTAGGTGATAAAAATGGAAGAAGCTCCTAAAATGGTAGTTTTCAGATTGGGTCCCAATGAATATGCTCTAAAAGTTGATGAAGTGAGAGAAGTACTAAAACTTCAAGATATCACCGCTTTACCTAACAGCCCAGATTACGTAATAGGTGTCACTAATATAAGAGGGGAGATCACTCCTATTATCGATTTAAGGAAAAAATTGAATATCCCAGGACACTATGAAGAAGATAGGGAAAGGGACAAGGAAATGCTAGTTATGGTCGTAGAGATCGACGGTGTTCCTGTGGGTATATTAGTTGATGGAGTAAGTGATGTCATACAGATACCTAAGGAGAATATAGAGAAGGTAGATGGTGTGGGGAGTAATATGGGTGTAGATTATATAGAGGGAATTGCTAAAATAGATAATAGGCTTATTATAATATTAAATATTAATAAATTAATTAAACCTCAAGAGGGGTTCTAAAAACTATGAAAAATTTAGAGAGTGGTGATAACTTTGAAAAAAATAAGAGTGCTGGTAGTAGATGATTCTGCATTCATGCGAAAGGTAATTTCAGATATATTGAATTCTGATGAAGAAATAGAGGTAGTAGGTACTGCAAAGGATGGAGTAGAAGCTGTTGAACTTGCTGTAAAATTGAAACCTGATGTTATTACAATGGATGTAGAGATGCCCAGGATGAATGGGATAGAGGCTGTTAAGAAAATAATGGAGATTCAACCAACACCGATAGTAATGTTATCGGCACTTACTAGAAGAGGATCCAAGGAAACTTTGGAGGCTTTAGAGGCGGGAGCTGTTGATTTTATTCCCAAACCTTCTGGTACAATATCTTTAAATATTAGAGAGATTGGAGAGGAACTAATAAAAAAAGTAAAGGCTGCGGCTAAGGCACGAGTAAGGAGAAGAATACCTCCAAAACCTAAGACTGAAGAAGAAAAGAAAGAAGAAACTCCTAAGAAAGAAAAGAAAGTTACACCTGAACTTGAATTGGATATTCCTCCTGAGAAACTTTCCAAAATGGCTGTAATAATAGGTGCTTCAACAGGGGGTCCTCCTGTAGTAACTCAAATAATCTCAAAACTTCCAAAAAATATGCCCCCAATCTTCATAGTCCAACATATGCCTGAAGGATTTACAAAGATGTTTGCAGAAAGAATGAACGCAGAGTCTCAACTAACTGTAAAAGAGGCTGAAGATGGGGAGTTAGTAAGGCCAGGATATGCCTATGTGGCTCCAGGAGGCTATCACATGTTGTTAAAAAAGAGGGGGAACAACGTATATATCGTGTTGGATAAGAAGATGCCCAAGGTTCACGGTACAAAACCTTCTGTTGAAGTCACTGCCGAATACGTGGCAAGAATATACGGTGGAAAAACTGTGGCAGTTATGTTAACAGGAATAGGTAGAGATGGAGCAGAAGCATATAAACTGATAAAAGAAAAGGGAGGAAAAATAATAGCCCAAGATAAGGACTCTTGTGTTGTATTTGGAATGCCAAAGGCTGTTATTGAGTTAGGTATTGCAGATGCCATATTACCTCCCTCAAAGATACCTGAGGCTATTGTTAAATTTATCAAGAGTATGGCATAAGGGATAACCATGGATGAGATGGAACAGTATAGGGAACTGTTCTTGGCAGAGGCGATGGAACACCTTCAGGCTCTAAATCAGTATTTAGTAGAACTTGAAAACAATCCTGAAAATTTAGAAATAATTAATTTAATATTTAGATCTGCCCATACCTTAAAAGGATCGGCGAGAACTGTAGGGTTTGATCATATATCCAACCTTACCCACTATATGGAAGATATCTTAGATTACCTGAGGGAGGGAAAAATACCTGTAACTTCAGAAATTATGGATCTACTATTTGAGTGCCTTGATGCCCTTGAAACAATGATCTATGAAATCGAGGAAGGTATTACTGAGACATCTGTAGATGTAGATGCAATAATTGAGAAGATAAAAAAGTTGAAGGAGAAATATCTCTCAGGTGCAGGAGTAGAAGTAAAACCTAAAGAAGAAGAAAAAAAAGAGGATACTGTACCTACTACTAAAGAGGAAAAAGAAGAAGAAGAAAAGAAACCTGAAAAAGAAGAAACGAAAAAAATCAAAATTAAAGTTATTTTAAAGAATCCTACTACTACTCTAAAGGTTAAAAAGGTAGTGAAAGTTCCCACAACATCTGAAGAAGAGATAAAGAAACCAAAAAATTTAGAAGATATCCTTGAGCAGATGAGTAAATCTGTAGAAGTTCTTAGTATAATTGCAGAGGCCCTTGAATACAGTGAATTAAAAACTGTACTAAAAAAGATAGAGGAATTGGTAAAGAAGGTAATGGACGACAGTATTGTCTTTACTAAGTCAGTAATGGAGGCTTTAAAGTGTTCCTTAGATGCAATGGAAAAGATCGCCAAGGCTGTAGAAGAGGGTAAAGATTTATCCAATATAGATGTCGATTTATCAGAGTTAAGTGATATTTTAGACAAAGCTTTAGCAGTTAAGTCCAAGGAAGAAATTTCGGAAAAGGTCGAAGAATATGAAGTGACTTTAGATCATACAAAATTTAAAATTGAGGAATATGCAGAACGTATTAAAGAACTCTTTGAAAAAGGGCATAAACTATACCACCTAAAGGCTAAAACTGTTGAAGACTGTGCCCTAAAATCTGCTACACTACTAATGGTATTGAATACGGTAAAAAAAATAGGTGAAGTACTGGATACAATACCTAAGGAGGAGGCACTTAAAGAAGGAAAAGGGGGAGATGAGTTAGAAGTACTATTTCTCTCAGACAAGCCTATAGAAGAAATACAGAAAGAATTAGATACTATCAGCGAAATAGAGTATATAGCAATCTCTCCTGTTGATATAGAGTTGAAAGTGGAAGAAAAAGTGGAGGAAGTAAAGGAAGAAAAGAAAGAGGTAAAAGAAGAGGAAAAAACTGAAGAGGATTTACAGGATGCTTATAAAGTAGAAGTAATAATAGATGAAGAGTGCTTATTGAAATCAGTTAGGGCATATATGGTAATAAAGGAACTTGAAGATTTGGGAGAAATTGTTAAAGTAGAACCTTCGTTGGAAGTGATACAGAAGGGAGAATTCAAAGGTACAAAGGTAACTATATACCTCATAACGAACAAAGAACCTGATGATATAAAAGAGGCTGTATTGAGTATCCCCGAGATAAAAGAAGTTTATGTAGAACCTCCAAAATACATGAAAGAGATAGAAACTAAAAAGACAGAATCTAAGCCTCAACAAAAAGAAGAGGATAAAAAGAAAAAAGAAACCCCCGCAAAAAAAGTCCCTAAAGCAGCAACTACAAAAAAATCCTCAACAGTCCAAACTGTAAGGGTAAATATTGAAAAGTTGGACAAACTTATGAATTTAGTGGGAGAATTAGTAATAACTAGGGCTAATTTTGCCCAGATCGCAGAGAAATACGATATAAAGGAATTGCACAATGCGGTAAATAGACTTAACATGCTGATAACTGAACTTCAAGAGGAAGTCATGGCAATGAGAATGATCCCAGTATCCTTTATATTCAACAGGTTTCCAAG
>DQVU01000216.1 GCA_015661585.1 Methanothermococcus okinawensis
GTTGAATATGGGATCTTTAATAGAGCATCCAGGGAACGATTATAGAGTACTATAACTTTAGAGTCAATAGCACCGAGATAGTAGCTAAAAAGAGCTTCTAATTTTAGCCTATCCTCAATACTCATTTGTTTAGTGTTTATAAACCCTAAAAGAGCTCTCTGTCTTATTAGTGAAGGAGACGGGTCGATTTCTCTCATAAAACGCTGTAATTTTAGATGAAATCGGGAGTTTGAATTTTGCATGTGCTTAATCAAGATAATTTAATGGTGTTAAAAAATTTTTACTTCGATTTGTGTATCATATGGACTAACATTGATCCCATCCACTATTTCGATATCTTAGCGACTTAACTTCTTCTAAGAATCTCCCAACTCCAATCCTACTCATAACGGCAGATAACCTCTCTCTCTGAGGTTTCTCGGCGTACTTGGAGTATATCTTTAATACACTCTCTATTAGATGAACTATTTCATCTACACTCATCAATCCGATAGGTACTCCAAATACTATCTCCCTTCCAGATTTTCCCCCAACATATACCATATACCCCTCCTCTTTTACATCCCTCCCCTCGTTGGGACAGGCCTTGATACACTTTCCACAACCTATACAGATGTTGTAGTTGGTATAGGAGGTTTTTCCTCTAATGTCTATAGCCTCAACCTTACAAACGTCTGCACATCTTCCACATCCATTACAGTTTTCATTAGTCTCAGGGTATTTAACACCAACTATCCCAATATCGTGGATCTGTGGCCTAACACACTTATTTGGACAGCCACTTATTGCAATCTTGAATTTGTAGGGAGCAGGGTACTCTCTAAACCTCTCCTCTATCAACGTACATAACTCCTTAGTATCTCTCAGTCCACTACTACAGTTCCCACCACCTGGACATCCAAGAACAGCCCTCACTAAAGGCCCCTCGGACCCTGTCTCAAAACCCCTTCTATATAGTTCTAAAACCATATCCTCCACATCGATTGGGTGGATGGAGTGGATCTCAAATGCCCCTCTATCTGTTACCTTTATCCTACCTCCGTATTTTTCAGTTATCTCCAATATATCCCTTATCTCCTCTGTGGAGTACCAGCCACAAGGTTTTCCTCTTATCCTTATAAAGTGTGTGTTATCCGCCCTCTTACCTATACCTCCGTAGTCCGTGATCCAGTAATAAGATATCTTTTTCCCTTTTTTTCTCCTTTCCTCTATCTCTTTTCTAAATCTTTTCATTTTTAATCTTCTTATCTTCTCTATACTCTCTATATCCACACCCTCCTTTAACTTTACAGCCTCTTTAATAATCTCTCCCCTTTCAGTCCTTATTATCACCGTAGAGTATCCTTCTGGACTTCCCACAGATCCCACAGAGACATCTGCCATTACAGAATCGAAATCTCTACAGATCCAACACCCTTTACAGTAATTTAGTTCCTCCAGGGGAACAGTGGATCTCTCCCCCTCCTTAGTAATCATTATAAACGTTCCCCTCTTAATATCGAACTTCTCTATATCCTCCCTTCTAAGATCGTTCTTTTCAAGAACCCTATCTATACTCCCCTCTTCAAACTTCCCCATACAGAACAATCCAATTAAGTACTCTATCCTTGGAAACTTCTTCAACTTCCCATCCCAACCTATCTCACCGTTGTACTTAGCTAGATATGGGAAGTACTGAAGTTTTCTAAGGCCAGATATTTGACATGGAAGGCCTACAACTGCAACTCTTTTAATTCCCATCTCCCCTGCAGTCCTAAGTGCATCAAGTGTAGAGGTTGTATACTTAGATTTTGTAGATCTCTTTATATCTTCAGAATCCTGGACTACCATAGATACAGGTTTCCAGCACTCATCACCTACAACTATCGCCCCATCTATTTTATTATTCTCTAGGAGATACTTTAAAAATGTGGAAACAACCCCACCATCCTGTCCCTCCACATCTCCCCTTCCATAGTAGTACTCCTCCCTCTCCTTAAAACCTGCCCTGATCCTTATCTGATAACCGCCAGAAGATACCCTTGGACATACCTCGTAGCACATACCATGTCCCTTCCTTAGACACTCCTCTTTTAATGTTGGAATATCATCAAAAACTACTATACCATTTGGACATACTATAGCACAGGTACCACACCTGGCACATACATCGTTATCTACTATTTCACTTAGTTTCCACTGGTACATAGTTTTCACCTAATTTTTACTATTTTTTTCAATATTCAGGAATATTTTTATATTATTTTATAGTTA
>DQVU01000083.1 GCA_015661585.1 Methanothermococcus okinawensis
CCATAGCATCTGTTATTTTTAACTATTAGTTTTATAGCCATTACATCCTCCAATACTGTAACATTATCCAACTTACAGATATACTCCATCAGGGATGTCATTATCTCATGTCCAGTTCTATCTCCACTGTAACACGTCCTGTTAAAACTCTGTCCTCCAAAAGGTCTCTGGGCTATACTCCCGTCTTCCCTTCTGTCAAACAACGCCCCAAATTTTTCTAAGTTTCTCAACTCCCTTGGAGCATTTTTTACCAGTATCTTAACCAACTTAGGGTTGTTTATATAACCCCCTCCCTTTAGAGTATCCTTGAAGTGTTTCTCAAAGTCATCCTTTGGATCCAGTACTGCGTTATAACCCCCCTCAGCCATTACAGTACATCCACTTTTACCAAACAACCCCTTAACTGCCACAACAACCCTCTTATCGCTACACTCTATTGCACATCTAGCACCAGCCCCTCCCCCTCCTATTATGAGAATATCTGTTATCACAGTATCACCGAGAACTTTAGCATTTTAGTATATCGACAAGATATAGGAGTTTCTAAAAGTAATTATTTTTTCCTTTATTATTTTATAAAAATAAGAATAAGTTAATTCCTGGACATTGAATAATAGAACAAGTGTAATAATGATTATAATAAAAAATATGATAAAAATTCTTAATAACGAAAATAATCAAAACATAACTATACCCATTGTTCCAGGACTATTATACAGTATGGATTGGAGATTTAGAGGATTGTTCTTCTCCAATATGGGAAGTAGTGATATCTATTATTTTATTATTTTTATAATTATTACTTTGATGGAAAGTGGGATTATTTTTTAATTTTTTATTAAATCTTTATATCCTTCTTTAGAGAGTACCTTATAGGCACGAATATACCTAAGAATATGATCAACATAACGAGGGCTGCTCCCCAGGCCATCTTGTGATCCTCAGGGGATGGACTTTGAACCAAGTTGTAGATTAGAAGGGGAAGTGCTCCAATTGGTTCAAATAGGCTAGTGGGATAGGACTCGTAAAGACCTCCAGCAGTATATAGCAAAGGAGCAGTCTCTCCAGCAACCTTGGCCATACCTATAAGTACTCCAGTTAATATTCCCTTTTTAGCCATCTTTGTAATAACTTTAAAAATAACCTGTGTTCTTGTACACCCTAAGGCGTATCCCCCCTCTTTGTATATCTTAGGAATCTCTGCCATAGCCTCCTCTGTATAGATAGCCACGTAAGGCATAAGGATTATTGCCAATGCCAAGGCTCCAGCTAAGGCAGAGTAGGTCCCCATGGGAAATACAACAACTCCAGCTATAAAGGTACCTACAAGGATAGTTGGGAATTCCAACATTATCTGAAGTAGGACCTTTGTAGCTCTACCAACAAAACTCTCTGGAAACTCATAGGCGTAGGTTCCAGCAAGAAATGCCAGGGGTACTCCAATTATCGTTGTTATAAATGTTAAGATAAGGGTACCTATAATGGCAGGTCCAATGCCTCCATTACTAAAGGTCTCAGTTATAAAGGATAAACCCCTTTCTGCAATTACTGGAACACCTTTTAAAAATATAGATATGATTATATGAAAGAGGGGTAGTATAGCCAATAGTGTTAGAGCTCCAATAGTAAATAAAAATACCTTCTCCTTTAATACCCTTAACTTTTTATATTCAGTGTGAAACATGGGATCTCCACCTCTTGAGATAGTACAGTCCTATTATATTTACTACAAGTCCTATAAGGAACAGTACCAATCCTCCTGCATACAGTGTAGGGGTCATATATTGGTATATAGGTGCATTTCCAAACTGATTTGCTATCAGAGAGGAGATAGTATATCCTGGAGCAAATAACTCGTAGGTTAAATTGAAGGAGTTACCTATAACTAAGGATACTGCAACTGTTTCACCAAGAGCCCTACCAAATGCCAGGATAAACCCTGAGAGAATGGCAGGTTTAATATAACCAATTAAAACCTTTGTGGCCTCGTATCTCGTGGCTCCTAATGCGTAGAGTCCCTCCTTATACACCGTCGGTATCATGGCATAGGCCTCTCTGATGATGGCAGTGGCAAAGGGTATAACCATGATCCCTAAAAGGATACCTGCAGATAGATAGCAGTATCCAGTTATAGGTGGATAACTGAAAAGAGGTATAAAGGAGAAGTTTTCGTATAGAAACTTCATAACATGATCTCTAAGTAACGGGACAAGTATAAGTGCCCCCCATATACCGTATATTATAGTAGGCAATCCTGCCATTATATCAGATATTATTATTAAAGGATATTTCAACTTTTGAGGGGCGTAATCATTTACATAGATGGCGTAGGCTATAGAGAGAGGAACTGCGAATATTATAGCAATTATTGAGGTATATATACTCCCCCATATAGGAGCTGCCAGTCCATATACCTCCTTACTAGCCTCCTCAGCTGCTATCCATACATTTCTTATAAAGAGATCTATACCGTATCTCTCAATAGCTGGGTATGAAGATATGAAGTAAAATACCAACATTGAGGCAAATAGCAGAAACACTACTGTAATTGCAGGTGTTGTTATTAACTTAAACCCATCGAAGTTTTTTAAAATCTTATTCATACTATCTACCTTTTATAATTATTAAAATAATTGTTTAATTAAAAAATAAAAAAAGATTAACAATATAAAAATTTAATTAAAAATAAAAAAGAAAAGTATTTATTCTTTTATCATATCTACAGCTTTCAATCCAATCTCTGCAACCTCCTCTGGTAATCCTATATATCCTGGAGCGAGGTTCTCTGGTTTCTGTCCCTCAGTTAATACCCACCTTAGGAAATCCTTAATAGCTTTTGCCTCTTCTGGAGTGTAGTGTTTGTGATCTTTATTCTCCCATACTAGGAAGTGTGTAAATGCTACTATTGGATAGGCATTTTCGCCTGGAGCGTCTAACAACTGTTTTGTATCTTCCTTATATCCTTCCTTAGGATCTGGTATATAGGTTTTAACACCTGCAACAGCTGCCTTGATAGTCTCTGTAGTAGGTTTGATAAACTTACCTTTCCTGTTTTCTATAGCGGCTGTTGGTAGGTTGTTCTCAATTGTATAGGACAACTCTGTGTATGCTATACTGTACTTAGTACTTTTTAACGTATTGATTACACCAGGGTTACCTTTTCCTCCAACTCCTCTACCCATCTTATCAACTGGCCAGTCTACAAGTTTCCCACTACCTACCTCCTTAGCCCACTCTTCACTTATCATACTCAAGAATGTTGTAAATATAGCTGTGGTACCACTACTATCACTTCTGTGTACAACTATTATCTTCTCATGTGGTAGTTTATCTGCAACCTCTGGGTTTAACTTCTTTATCCTCTCATCGTCCCAGTACTCTATCTTTCCTAAGAATATATCTGCCAGTACATCCCTGCTTAACTTTAAGGTATGGTCTCCAATCTCTGGGAGGTTGTAGGTTATTACTACAGCTCCTACGACTTCTGGGAACTGTAATGGCTGATCTCCAGTTTCTAAGAATTTCTTCCACATCTCCTCTTTTACCGGTGGATCAGTTCTTCCAATGTGTGTAAGGCCCATTAAGAAATCTTTCTGCCCTTTTCCACTACCTCCCCCTTCATATTCAATCTTTACATTTGGATTTATCTTTTGATACTCTGCTATCCATTTCTGTATCTGGTACTTTGGGAATGTTGCTCCAGAGGTTCTAATTGTAACAGGGGTTTTAGAGGTGGTGGTAAGTTCAGTAGTTGTAGTCTCTTGAGGTTGAGTATTTTCCTCAGTACCCATACACCCACTTAGGGAGATTATAGGGATAATGAGAAGAATCCCTAAAAGTAAAACTACTCCCTTTTTCAACATATCACCGAAATCTTTTTTTGACATATAAATTAGATCATATAATAGTATATAAAGTTTTCTGTATAGAATAATAATTCATAAAATATGAACTATAAAAATAAAAAATAATTTAATTTACTTTAGTAGTTATTTTACTTATAGAAAATATCTATAATACAAAATATGAGGGATAACATGATGACTACACTGAAAACAGTAATATTGATGGCTCTATTAACGGGACTACTTTATGGAGCATGTTTGCTATTTAATATTCATCCTTTAATTGCAATAATAATTGCACTGATACCTAACTTTATTGCCTACTTTTTCAGTGATAAGATAGTACTTATGAGTTATGGGGCAAAAATTGTAAATGAGAGGGAGGCTCCATCTCTCCATAGAATTGTAGAAAAGGTGGCGAGAAAGGCAGGTATTCCAAAACCAAAGGTTGCCATAATAAACACTATGACACCAAACGCCTTTGCAACTGGAAGGGATCCAAAACATGCAGTGGTGGCAGTTACTACAGGAATTATGAATTTACTCAACTCAAAGGAATTAGAGGGAGTAATAGCCCATGAGATAAGCCATATAAAAAATAGGGATATCCTTCTAAGTTCCATAGTAGCTGTACTTGCAGGGGCTATTATATATCTTGCCCACATGGCCCAGTGGGGGTTGTTCTTTGGATTCAGTAGAGACAATAATGAGGGTAATCCCTTAGAGTTTATTGGTTCCATACTCTTTATAATATTAGCACCAATCGCTGCAACTCTTATACAATTTGCCATCTCCAGACAGATGGAGTTCCGTGCAGATGAGGGAGGGGCTAGATACTCCCATCCACTCTATCTGGCAAATGCATTAATTAAACTTGAAAAGGGAGTAAGTATGTATCCTTTAGAAGGAGGAAATCCGGCAACAGAACATCTTTTTATAGTAAATCCCTTTAGAGAGGAAAGTATATTGAAACTATTCTCCACACACCCACCAACAGAGGAAAGGGTAAAGAGACTCCTTGAAATGGCAAGAAATCCAAGATATCTACAGTAACAGGTTAAGACCTTCATTGAGATATGAAGTATCTTGGTAATATAGGTGCACATTAAACAGTATGTACAGTAGATTAACAGGGAGTTACAATATTGGATACACTGTTAGGATAATGCCTATTTCCGAAAAATTTATATATATCTTCTTTTAAACTTAAAAACATAAAGTATATGAGGTGATGAGATGGCAGAACTTCCAGTTGCACCAGTGGCAAGAATATTGAAAAAGGCTGGTGCAGAGAGAGTAAGTGAAAAGGCTGCAAAGTTATTAGTTGAAGCCCTGGAAGATATCGCGATGGATATTGCCAAGGGAGCTACAGAGTTGGCAAAACATGCCAACAGGAAGACTGTTAAAGCTGAAGATGTAAAAATGGCTTTGAAAATGATAATAAACAAGTGTAAATAACTCTTTTTTAACATTTTTTATTTTTTATATTTTTAGTACTTTAAATATAATCCCTGTCAGAGGGACTCTTCCCTTCTTCAATGCTTAGAAAAATTAGATACTTATAGAATACTCCCTAATTTTTTACCCATTGCCACTATTCCAAGAATAGGGGGTAAACCTGGAGATTCTGGAAATACCGAGGCATCACAGACGTAGAGACCCTCCACCTCAGTTTCGAAGTTTTTATCTACTACTTTACCCATGGCGCAGGTGCCTCCAGGATGAGAACCCCTAAGTATAGTCCTGTATATTCCCTCAACACCCATAGCTTGGAGTATATCTGAGGCTTTTTTTATACCCCTTGAAAGTAGTTTCTCATCTCTCTTAGTTACACCTTTATATACTTTATCCCCTTTTACGTACCCTTTACCCTCATCCCCTATTTTCACCATTATACCGTAAATATCTTTAGTACTTACATCTTTTTTTTCTCTTTTTATACTACGGTAGAGAAGTACAGAGTAATGGGGTGATAGTAGAAATCCACTGTATATCCTATATAGAGCCATAGGTATAGATCTATCTAAGTTGCAATTCTTCAGTATCCCACCAACTGTAATGAAGGTATCCACAAATAAGTTTCTCCCTAAATGTTCGTTATCTAATATACTGGATAGTATCCTTGGGGAGTTGATACCTCCACCACATACTATAACCCTCTCTCCCTGGAATACCATTCTTTTTCCAGTCAGTAGATGGCACCCTTCAACTGTAAAGATATCCCCCTCTTTACTCAGTGAGGAGACATAAAAGTTAGATAGTATCTTACTGTAGGGATTTGAAGTACTTAAAAATCTTAGAGGAGTCCATTTAAAGGGACATGGTTTCCTTGCACACATCCCACAGGAGGTACATCTCTCAAAGTCTATAAACTTTGGAGTTCTTTTAAATCCGTAGTCAAATAGGGACCTACTTCTCTCGTTAATATAGTTATCTGGCACTTCCCTTACATTTAACTCCCTTTCAATCTCTTCGTATATTTCACTGTCCTTTATACCAACCTTTCTTAGATCTATTCTAATGGCGTTTCCAACTGCCCCCAACCCTGAACCACCAAGGGAGGTTATATATAACACATGGATTTCTCCCTTAATGATGTTGTATTTCATCTTGTTATTTCCCATCTCCAACAACAGTATCCTTTTATTAGGGTATTTCCTATTCAACTCCTTAAATAGAGTACTACCTCCCACTCCAGACCCTATTATGATAAAATGGTACACAGTTATCCCTTATATCAATTCTAGAGTATCAACAACATATATTTAACATCAAATTGTAATTGTAGTTGTATTTATATATATATATACATTGCATTTGAGGAAAGGAAAACTGTTAGGATACGTTAATAGGAGGCGTTATTCCCAATTTTTTTATACAATATTAATAATATTAACTTCAATTTCCATCAAAAATCCCGATAAAAATAAAATATTGCAATAAATATTGACAAAACTCTCGTTTCCATCAAAGTGATAGTTAAAAATAATAAAAATTATAAAAATAATAAGATAAAAAAATAAAAAACTTCTATCATCCCAAATATAAAACTTTAAAATTTTCTGGTATAACTGTTGATACCACAATAGAATTCTCTAATCTTTATCTTAGTGTTCTAAAAAATATGTGAGATATTTAATGATTTTATTTTTTTTAATTATTATAATGATTATTTTATAAAATAAAAAAATAAAAAGTAGTTAAACATTACTTTTTCCTGAAATGTTTCTGGATACTTGAAAGTTAAATTCTTAATTGATAGGGTGTTCTTTTTGATTTTATTTTTTTTAATTTTTACTATTTTTATAATTTAATAGGAATGACGTTGTTATTTTTTGGAGGTTGTTGTTCAGTATTAATCTCAATAACCTTTCTGTTATCTCAAATTGAGAACATCTGTTTCTATTTTGTTCCCATCTATAAGGGCAGTTGCACAACATACTGGATGCTCAAACTCCTTATACTCGAGAATATATTTACAGATCTCCCTTGGCGTCTCTCCAACTACAGGTATTCTCTGATCCTCTGAGATACTACAGGTTCCATATGTACCAAGATAATATCCTGTTCCATCCCTTAGAGACACTTTACACACCCGTATATCCCTATCTGAGACGTACCCTAAGTATCCCTCTTCCTTATATAAAACCCCTCCTATCCTAGGAGTTTTATACTCATCTTTCTCGTAATCCATGGTAGCAAGGGAGTATATAAGGGCATCCCTCACTGGGAATCCCATCTCTATCTTATCCCCTATAACATCCGTATGGGAGCCGTTAGTTGCAACTATACAGTTCCCTACAACCTTTAAGGCGTTATACATAATATAGGGGTTTTGGAGAATATCCTCTATGTTGTCGGGTACTATGGTAACTGTATTATCCCTCAATACAGCCCTCCTATTTGGGAAACTTCTACTGGATACCCTGTAAGAGATAAATGGTTTCCCGTTTTCTGTTCTCCCTATAACTAAAAACCTACCTATGTAAATAGTATCACCTCAGATACTTAGTGGGGTCTTCAACTTCTGCCTCCTTAAATGCCCTCTTTCTTCTGACACAACTCTCACAGGTTCCACAGTGTAGGAAATCCTCCCCGTTGTCATGATAACAGGAGTAACTGTACTTTAAAACTTCTATTCCAAGTTTCTCCTCCAGTTCCCTACCGTATTTTACGATTTCAGGTTTATCTAAGTTGTAGAGAGGTGCCACCAGTTTAACATCCCTTATAGTACCGTACTCCAAGAGACTGTTAAATCTCTCCACAAACTCCAAGGTATTGTCTGGGAATGTGGTACCCTCCTCTTTGTTTAACCCTGTATATACTTCACCCCCTCCTAGAGACTCTGCAAAACTGGAGGCTATTGAGAACATCACTATATTACGCCCAGGCACCCATACAGATTTCATGGTTTCCTTGGTTTTTTCCAGGTTGTCTAGATCTTCTTCTTTTAATTTTGGGACAGTTCTATTTATATCTGTTAGGGCACTTCCTCCAAACTCCCTCAGGAAGGAAAGTTTTATAACCTTATGTTTTGCACCTAATACCTCTGATATCTTTCTTGCAGAGTTTATCTCCCTAAGTACAGCCCTCTGTCCATAGTCGAAGGTTAAGGTGTATATATCGTCATCTTTTGATTTTGCTACCAAGGTGGCTACTGTAGAATCTAAACCTCCACTTAGGACGCATACTTTTACCATGGTATCCCCATAATAGGATTATCTGATAATAATTAAAAAATAATAAAGGGAAATATTTCATAAACATCCTAAGGAAGCGATTTTATTTTTAATCAATTAATTCGTCAAAGAGTGTATAGGCGAAGGCACTCTACCACCTCTCTTTATAAACTCCTCAGAGGAGTACTCATTCACAGCCATTATAGGTGCCCTACCTAACAATCCACCGTAATCTACGTAGTCTCCAACGTCCTTACCTGGCACAGGTATTATCCTAACTGCAGTAGTCTTCTTGTTCATCACTCCAATTGCAATCTCATCTGCTATTATGGCAGATATTGTAGAGGCAGGTGTTTTCCCAGGTATTGCAATCATATCCAATCCTACTGAACATACAGATGTCATAGCCTCCAACTTCTCCAAACTCAACACCCCCTCCTCTACAGCCCTTATCATTCCTGCATCCTCACTCACTGGAATAAAGGAACCACTTAAACCTCCAACATAACTTGCCGCCATGGCACCC
>DQVU01000008.1 GCA_015661585.1 Methanothermococcus okinawensis
CATGAGAGGGGTACTGTAGATGGGAGGAGGATATCCAAGGGATGGAACTACGAATTTCAGGTGGAGATATCTAGGAGAACTATTTTAAGGACTCATACTACAGTATCATCTATTAGATATTTGGCTTCTCTCTCCCAGGAGGAGAAGGAGAAACCTCATAAAGTATTCTGTATAGACAGAGTATTTAGAAATGAAGCTATAGATTACAAACATCTACCTGAGTTCTACCAGTGTGACGGTATAGTTATGGATAAAGATGTTAATTTCAACAACCTTATAGGGATACTGGTAGAATTTTTAAGGAGGTTGGGCTTTGAAAGGGTTAGGGTGAGACCTGCATACTTCCCATTTACAGAACCATCCTTAGAGGCTGAGGTGTATCTAGAGGGTAAGGGCTGGCTCGAGATATTGGGAGCAGGTATATTTAGGCCTGAAGTCCTTGAGCCCTTAGGTATAGATAAACCTGTATTGGCCTGGGGGATTGGGTTGAGTAGGTTGGCGATGCTCAAGTTGGGGTTGAAGGATATAAGGGAACTACATAGGAACGACTTGAGATGGTTGAAGAGTGTTAGGTATGTGCCTTAGTTCCTAATTATAATTAAATAAAGGTTAATAGAAATCCAGCTCTACTTTCTTAATACTTAGTGTAAATCAGGGGATAAGGCCTAGATTTTACTTTTTTATCTGTATTTTTTTATAGGTATTGACAGTTAATCATTATTTTTATTCAAGACCCTCGATGGTTATTATTTAGTATTTAGTATAATTATAATTATATATAAAATAAAAAATTAAAAGAGTAAAAAAATCTCATCATATTTTTCATTGGATATTTAACTTTGATTTTTATAATTGGGATACTATGACAAGAAAAGTAATCATAGTAGGTGCAGGACCTGGAGATCCAGAGTTGATAACTTTAAAGGGAAAAAGAGCTATAGAGGAGGCCGACATTATCGTATATGCAGGTTCCCTTGTAAATAGGGAAATTCTGAAGTACAACAAGAAGAACGCCAAGATCTACAACAGTGCTACTATGGATCTGGAGGAGATAGTTAAGGTAATGGTAGATGGGGTAGAAAAGGGTTTAAAGGTTGTGAGGTTACACACAGGAGATCCCTCAATATACGGTGCAATCAAGGAGCAGATAGATGAGTTAAAAAAGCACAATATAGAGGTTGAAATAATACCTGGAGTAACATCCCTATCTGCAGCGGCAAGTTCTTTAAAGGTGGAGTTGACACTTCCAAAGGTGTCTCAAACTGTTATAATCACAAGGCCTGAGGGAAGGACACCGAAACCTGAGGGAGAGAGTTTAAGGGAGTTGGCTAAACATGGATCCACTATGGCCATATTCTTAGGAGTAGGGATGATAGATAAGGTTGTATCTGAGTTGATAGAGGGAGGGTATAGAAAGGATACTCCAGTTGCAGTTGTTTATAAGGCCTCTTGGAAGGATGAGAAGATAGTTAAGGGGACATTGGAGGACATTGCCCTCAAGGTTAAAGAGGCTAACATAAGGAAAACTGCGTTGATAATAGTGGGGGACGTACTAGATCCTAAGGAGTATGAGTATTCAAAACTTTACGACAAAAACTTTGAAACAGAATATAGAAGGAAAAAGGAGTAGAATTTTTGAGATTTTTAAGGAGACAGAAAAATAAGTGTAAAATCATCTCTTGAGAATTTCAATTCCATCATTTACTATCCTAAATTTAACCCTTTCCCCCTCTTTAACGTATCTATGTTTTTCCAGAATGGCCTCCCTGATTTCATCTATCCTTTCCATCCTTACAATAGTCTTACTCCAATATTCCAGTACTATACCGCCTATAGGCTTAACTCCGGTATACGTATCACTAATCTGATTAGTTAACAAAACCGCTACGTTCTTTTTTTTGGCAAGTTTCAACAAGGTAAGTATCTGCTTTCCAAGTATCCTGTTGAGAAGGGTGTTCCTATGAACGTCGTCGGAGAGTTCTAACCTGTAGAGAGAAGATATTCCATCTATGGTTACTAAACCTATGTTTTCTATATAAAAGAGTTTTTCAAGGACTCTGGACTGTTCCTCGAAAGTTTCTGGTTCATAGAGTATCAAGTTCTCAAGAACCTTTTCAAAATCCCTTCCAGATATTTGCCTTATTCTTTCAACAGAGAGTCCTCCCTCTGTATCGACATATACTACCCTATAACCTCTCCTTACAAAGTTAACCATAGAGATTATAGCAATATTTGTTTTCCCCACACCTGGAGGGCCATATATTTGTGTTATAGTTTTCCTCTCTATATTTCCCCTGAGTATATCCGATAGCATGACATCACTTTATTACTGTGATTATTTAATTAAACTTTCTAATACTCGTGTAGGGTTTAACATATAAATTTTTATTAATTAAATAAAACTATTTATATACTAAGAAATAACATTAACTTATTTTCATAAAAGAATTATAATAAAGTAATTAATAATAATTATTGTAACTCCAGTTCCTAAAAATAATAATTAAGATAAAAATAACAAAAAAGGTTTTAAAAAATTAAAAACCTCTATCCACCCCGAATATAAATATATCCTCCACTCCTAAACATTGAGGAAGGGATAATTTTTTGTGGGATTTTATTATTTTTTATTATAATAAATAAAAATAATAAAGTCTCCAAGAATATATTCTGTTAATATATACTTTAAAACAGTAACAGAGGCTTACTTAGATGTCTCCTTGCAGAGGGCGGTACTTCGTAAAATCCCTCTGAGACATCTCTCTTTACCTCTATCAGTTTTATACTGTTATAATCCACCCTCTTCTTACACCTGTTACATACGTATCCACTTTTAACCCCTTTTGACTTCAAGGTACCTCCACAGGAGCATCTCTTATCCTTCACATATACCTTAACCAACTTTACAATTTTCAACTTCTCCAGGTTTATACCAAAAGGCTTCTCCCTTACAGTGCCGTACACACCTACCATATCTCCTTTTTTTAACTTTCTTACAATATTCCTAAACCCTTTTGTAGGTTCATAGGCCACACAGGAAATCTCCCCAGTACCATCACTAACCTTAAAGATTACAGCCCCTCCCCTTATACTCTTGGGATCCTCTGTAACCACTCCATAGACTATAACACCAGTATTTGGATAGATATCTTTTATCTTCATTGGTCTCAGATGGACATCTGTGCCCTGGTTAGTTTTAAATATCATATACCTATCTATCTCCTCCTCACATTTCACCATCTTCATAGCCTCTAAAAGTATTTCCTTGTTCACCCCCCTGATACCGTAGAGAACTGGACACTTAGTATTAGGCGCAATTATCTGCTTATCTCCATCAACGTTGTTGAAGGTATAAGGAAATGTCTTCCTATCCATCTCTACAACAGACTTATCGTCGATTCTCCTCTCCTTTCCCCAGTTCTCCCTTTTTCTATAGGTGAGAAGTTCGTAGGTATAGGGACCAGAAGATGCTATACTTCCTAAAGCCCCTATGATGCCGTAACCTTTCTTGTAACATATATATTCTCCACCTACTTTCTCAACCATCTCTTTTGCATAATCTAAATCCACAATATCGTAAAGTACCTTCTTGTAGTAGTTTTTTAAAAGCTCCCTGTTTTTTTTATAGTCTTCCTCCATTAGAAAGACTACCCCTGGATTTGTATTTTCATCCTCAAGATCTGAGTACTCCTCCACGTACTTTAAAACAGTTTTTTTTATATAGTCTATATCCCTGTCCTTTAAATTCTCTTCGAGAATTCTTAAAGAAATCCCTCCATTTCCCCTTGTTTTATATTTAACCATTGGATTCATCCTTATCAATTTTGGAGTATCCATCTTGTATCTCTTTCCCAACTCCTCCATTAGAAGGGTGCCGATATAGGTGGTGCAGTATCTCTCTCTACTGTCTGTGTCATCTATGCCTATGAACATTACTCTCACCCTGGTTAAATTGTTAAAACCCGAAAATAAAAGATAAATTGAGGGTAACAGATAACCTTAGACACTCTTAGATAGAATTAGGAATTTTTTACCTCTATTTAGATTATTACAATAATTTTAATTATCACTAAGAATAAAATTTACATAAAAACTGGAATTCTCTTAAATGATTTAAAGAAATAGTGTCCCAATTCGAAGTTATCTTATCCTAACAGATAGATTTTTAGTTATATAGAAATCTCCAAAGGAGATATTAACAATATTTGGAGGTAAA
>DQVU01000185.1 GCA_015661585.1 Methanothermococcus okinawensis
CAGTTTATAGGATATTTTCCTAAAATGTGTATTTTATTATCAAAAATTAGGGCTATATCTATTTGTTCTGCCATTTCTACGACTAACGACTCAACGACTGAAAATCCGCTATCTTTGACGAATTCAGGTGGTCTTATGTTTATCTCACTATTAAGGGCATTTGCAAAAACATTTAAAAAAGACGCTACAACTATATTTGCAACTTCATTCATTACAGAAACTTCCATCTCTTTGTAGTCAGGTAGTTCAGATCTATTTACTAAACTATCCCATAGTATATCTATAAGCAACATCTTCTCTAACTTTACGGCATCCTCTTCAGGAAGTAACATCAGAGATTTACCTGTAAGAATTCCCTCAAAATCGATACGAACAACTTTGTATATTCTGTCATCAAACTGCTCAACTAGGAACTCTAGAGGGGTGAATCTTACACCTAAAAATTGAACATCTGTTGTTTCTCCTGTTAGTTCTGTAAAGGACCTAGCAATGTTCTCTGAGGCTTCTCTACCAATATTTATAAGTTTTCTCATGGATTCTAAGATACCCATACTTCCCCTCGATAATACCACAAGAATTTTTTATATCTTTTGGAATAGAGTATTCAGCGAATCTGGAGGCATTATTATCAAAACTTCAAAACCAGAACCTATCCCCTGAGAATATAACTTAGATTTAAAGGTTAAAATTATGTCATTGTCGCCAGTATTATGATCTTTGAATATCTTTTCCATGATCTCTCTCTCTGGACCTTTGACAAAGGATGGTGGTGTCATATTGAGTGAAGTATTCATAAAATTAGCCAAGGTATCTACATAGGCAGATATTATTAAATTACATGCCTCCTTTATAGCAGAGATCTTCATATCATCGAGAACATTGTCATTACCATCATCCATTCCCATTCCAGCTAACATAGATTTTGAGAGTTTTAAGGCAGACTCCTCAGAGAATATCAAAACACCTACCCCTTCAATCTCACCGCTGAAGTCTATACCTGTAAATATTTTCTCCTCATCTTTTAACCCCTTTTTAATCTCATAGGGGGTAATAAGCATAACTTTTAATACCCCTATTTCAGCGGGGTTGCCAGTTAGATTTGTTATAAAATCAGCAGCCTTTTTAGCAGCACATTTGCCAATTTCTTCAATCTTGCTTAACCCTGATAGATAAAAGTTTTTAACAAAATTAGATCTTTTATCTTTATTTGAATTATTCTCACCCATTATTTCCTCGTTAATTATACTTTCCATTATAATTTCCCAAGATTTTGGTGAGATGTACACGTTTCCTCTTTTCATAAAAAACCCTAAATTAGATTTTTTAAGTATTACATTAAAATTATATTAAAAAAATAATAATATAAAAGTATCGTTCTTAATCTGGGAATAATTTGTTAAGTTGTTCCAAAACCTTCTGGGCCTGGAAAGGTTTTACAATATATCCATCTGCACCTGCTTCAATGGCTTCGATCATCTTCTTTTCCTGATCTACAGAGGTACACATGACTATTTTTATATCTGGGAATTCTTTTTTTATTCTCCTTGTAGCCTCTATACCATCCATTTCTGGCATTACTATATCCATAGTTATCAGATCAGGTTTTAACTCTCTAGCTTTTTCAATAGCCTCCTTTCCGTTGGATGCTTCACCTACTACTACGTATTTATTTGTAGATGATAGAATCTTCTTAAGGATGTTTCTCATAAAGGCCGAGTCGTCTACTACCAATGTACGTACAATTTTAACCATTTTTTCACCAATTTTTTATTTTTTTATGCCTTGGTTAAATTAATGTCCAATAATATATATATTTTAATAAAAAGTTAGAAATTAGAAATAATATAATGAGTAATTGCTCTACCTTTTTCTGTTAATTCAGTTTCTTTTCTTATTCTTACTAATCTCAAATATCCTTTATCAATTAACCTATCAAGTATTCGCTCTACCTCATCCACGTCTAATCCCATTACATTGGGTAATTCAAGGGAGGAAATACCTGTATATAATGCAGTCAATATCTCCTGTTCTTCAGGTTCCAACTGTTCTATTTCACTCTTTATTTTATCCCCACTCCAAGTTTCAGAGGCTAACTGAGATATTAGTTCATCTTCTGTTTTAGGGAGTAAATCTTTGACTAATTTTCCATATTTTGTTAACGTAGCAATATACCTAAGAACAAACAATCTTTCCCTTTCAGGGACATAAAGATATGAAGTTATAGATTCACCACCTTTCAACTGTTTTATCTCTAATACAGTTAATTCTTCATTTTCAACTGTTTTCTTTTCAAGCGAAATAGATTCTAAATTACTAAATAGATTATATACCTTTGGTTTTCCTCCCGATGTCACTGCTACTGCTAAAACTAATTCGTTAACTACTTTCAATCCTTTCTTCACTGGTCTCTGGGCAAATATCAACATACCATCTTCCCACTTTGCCGAAGGATCTACAGAACCTCCCTTAATTACTCCATACTGTACCTTAACCTCTTTTTTATTCAACAACACGTAAAATACTTTTTTTAAAAAAGAATTTATTAGTGCTTTTCCATACAGAGAAGTTTCAGGGGCAAAACCTATAATATCTTTATCACTATCGGGTAACTGTATAGTTATAGAGGAGTAATATTTTATATCATCTAATGTACTCTTTGCAATCTCTATTGCTCTCCTAGGTAATTCTGCACCTACATCTACTACATACTTTAATTCAGCTTCAATAGATTTATTTTCTAATTCAAATAAAATTCTGTCAGTATATAAAGTTATTTTAATTTTACTCCACTTAGTAAAAGGGTCTCTTAGAGTGTAGGGGTTTATTATAATTCCTTTACCTTCAAATTTTGCAACTTCTTTAGAAGCAGTCCTCGCCATGAAAACCACACTCTTTAATCTTTAATATAATTTTTAATATTCTTTAATACTAAGTATAATTTTAATCTTTATATAAACTTTTAGATTGATATTTAAATCTTTCTTATTTTTTGGTGGTATTATGGATCCATGGGATATAATGAAAAGTTCTCAAATAGCCTGTGCCCTCGAGGTCAGTAGTTTTAAACCTGGAAATGTGCATAGGTACAGGGATTTTTCAGATATAAAGTATCACCACTTTCTCACTTCAGGTATAGCCTTTGGTGATGTAATATATAAGGCTGCTCAGGATAGTAAAAA
>DQVU01000179.1 GCA_015661585.1 Methanothermococcus okinawensis
AATAATTTAAAGTATCATGTAAAAATTGAGTAATTTTATTACTTTAAAAAAAATCCTCTAATCAAATACCTTCTTCTTCCGTACTCAGAGGAGGGTTATATCCACCTATTTAACACTCTTTTTGATTTTATTTACAATATATATAAAATCGGGATAGGATGAATTTAAGGAAAAAGATAGTAACTTCTCTCCTCTACCTTTTAGGATTGATTATTATCCTCGTTATAATATTACACGTTGGAATCTCAGAGGTTGTCTCTGTACTACTGTCTACAGATCCTTATATATTTTTAGTAGGAGTACTTCTCTATTTCTTAGGGTGCTTTATCCTTACCTTAAGATGGAAGGTTATCTTATCTATAAGCAATTATAAGGTATCTCCTAAGAACCTCTTTCTACTGATTATGATGGGACAGTTTATAAACAATGTAACCCCTTCTATGAAAGGAGGAAGTGAACCCTTTAGAGCCTACTACCTTTCAAAGTTGGAATCCATTCCAAAATCTATATCCTTCTCCAGTGTTATAGTTGAGAGGGTTTTAGATACCGTTGCTTTTTTAACACTCTCCCTCCTTGTGATCCTCTACTTTATGGTAGAGGGAATACCTCTTGTGGAGGAACTTGTATTGGTGTGGTTACTAATAGGTATTCTCATGGCACTTAGTATATATATCATAATGCATAGAACCCTCCCCTACAGAGTGGCGTCGAAGTTGATTGGTTTGATATCCTCTATATCTTCTAAAAGCATACCTGAAAGGGAGATATATAGATCTATAGAAGATCTACAGCAGAATATACTTTTTCTCCACAACAACAGAAAAAGGATGGTGCTACCATTTATCCTTACTTTTCTCTGGTGGTTCCTCGATATACTTAAAAATTACATACTATTCTTGTCCATCGGTTATAGAGTGTCTCCTATAGCACTGTCCTCAACCTACTTAGTCTCTCTACTTGTAGGTATCCTTCCTACACTGCCAGGTAGTCTTGGAGTGTCTGACGCAGTATCTATAACTCTCTACTCCTACTTTGGAATCCCCCACTCTATCTCCACCACAGGTACCCTCTTAGATAGGGTAGTATCTTACATAATACCCACAATATTGGGATTTGTTGCCTACTACTTAATAAAAAGAATTAAAAGTAAGGTGAAACAGTGATTATAAGAGTTATTACTGGGAAAATTATGAAATCCTTAGAGGCTTTTAAGGGATCAAAACCCCTATATGACAGGAACGATCTTTTAATTGTCAGAGGTATCTGTAGGGACAGAAGGTTTGAGGAGTACAACTCAATTAGAGAGTATTTAGAAGATAAATTAAAGGAGAACGGCTTTGAGATTGTAAATAACACAGAAGATATAGAGGTGTTTGTAGAGAAGATAGATAAAAAATTGGGAGGTATTGATAACTCTATATATCCCGATGCCTTTGGTTTTGAGAGATTAAAAAGATCTTTTGAGGAAATGGGATGTCTCTGCGATTACGTCATAGGTAGAAAGGGAGATATTACAGTGGGAATAAGTATGTGGTACGATAAGGTGAAGAAGGAACCTAAATTTGTAGAAGTAATATGTTGTTAAAAATTTATTAATAATTATAATCCTAAACAAAACTATTTATATAGCAACCATCGAGATCTCAATAAAAATAATAATGATTATTATAAAAAATAAAAAATATCTA
>DQVU01000116.1 GCA_015661585.1 Methanothermococcus okinawensis
TCCCTAAGTGGTGGCCAGATGAAGTTGTTGGAGATAGGTAGGGCACTTATGACAGATCCAAAACTTATTATAATGGATGAACCTATCGCTGGAGTGGCTCCCGGTCTCGCCCATGATATATTCTCCCATGTAGTTGAATTAAAGAATAAAGGTATATCCTTTTTAATAGTTGAACACCGTTTAGATATTGTACTGAAATATGTAGATAACCTATATGTTATGTTCAACGGTTCCGTCATAGCCCATGGAAAGGGTGAAAAAGAAATTGAAAATGTATTAAACGATCCAAAAGTTATAGAGGTGTATATAGGTGATTAAAGTTGAAAAACTTAATGCAGGGTATGGAAAGTTGCAGATACTCTTCGATGTAGATTTAGAGGTGCCCAAGGGAGAGATAACCACAATAGTTGGCCCAAATGGTAGTGGTAAATCTACCTTCCTTAAATCCCTCTTTGGCCTTACAGACATATACTCAGGTAGTATAATCTACGAGGGTAGGGATATAACCTATATACCACCTCATGAGAAAACTAAGATGGGTATATCCTATCTACCTCAGACAAACAACGTATTTACAAATCTCACTGCAAGGGAGAATCTAAGGATAGCGGGATATATCCTAGAGAAGGATGAGGTGGAGGAGAGGATAAACTTCGCCTTAGAGGTGTTTCCAGAACTTAAAGGGATACTTGATAGGAAGGCAGGATCTCTCAGTGGGGGACAGAGGCAGATGCTTGCAATGGCCACTGCCCTTGTAAGGAAGACAAAGTTACTTATCTTAGATGAACCTACTGCACAACTATCTCCAAAACTTGCCCAGGTTATATTTAACAAGATAGTGGAATTAAAAGATAACTACGATATTACACCTCTACTGGTAGAACAGAATGCAAAGAGAGCTCTGGAGATAAGTGATATAGGTTATATGTTCGTCAGTGGTAGGGTAGCCTATGGAGGTTCGGCAAGATCCCTTCTAAACCATGAGAAGTTTCAAAGTTATTTCCTAGGGGTGGTGGGGATAGAGGAGTGTTAAGGAATTTGTTTCTACCTCAATTAATTTTAATATTAGTTAAAATAATAAAAATAATTATAATAATTTAAAGAGAAAGAAAGTTAAATAATACTTTTTTCAATAGTAAAATACCTTTAAAATTGTAGTTGGAAAAAGATTATTCAAATAATTCTTTTTATGGTCATTGGCTATTAAGGTTATTAATTAATAGAGATTGAGGCTAATTAAAAGTTTTCTGGTGATGGTAATGATGGATGTTCTTATAGGTGCCATAGTGTGGTCGAACATCTTGGTACTTTTAGCCTTGGGACTGACTATGACTTACATAACAACTGGAGTACCAAACTTTGCCCAGGCCTCCTTTGCCATAGTAGGATCCTATATAGCGTTGACACTGTTGAGATTTACAGGGTTAAATCCCTACCTCTCTCTACCTGTTACTTTCATCTTAGGGGGGATCTTGGGACTCTCCACCTACTATATAGCGTTGAAGCCCCTTATAAAGAGGAAGGCATCTATAGAGATGTTGATGATAGCGACGTTGGCCTGGGATCTCATTCTCTTTGGTACAATAGGAGCTTACTCTGAAGTACTGGGTTTCATTACAAAGAAAACTGCAACACTCTTTGTATTTACTTACCTAGACTTTGATATCTACGGATTACCTGGAAGGTTGGTAGTATCTACCTTTTTAGTACTTTTAACTATCCTTGGTTTATATTTACTACTCTATAAGACGAAGTTTGGTATTGCACTTAGAGCATCTATGGAGAATCCATCCCTGGCAGAGGCTATGGGTATAAATGTGGAAAATACA
>DQVU01000150.1 GCA_015661585.1 Methanothermococcus okinawensis
CTCTATCTTTAGAATACCGTAGTGGATATACTCAGGCATCTCCCATTGGAAGTATTCAAAGATATACCTCTGCTTCTCTGTATTAACTATATGATCCTTCCCCCTTAGAACATGGGTAATACCCAGTAGATGATCGTCAACTGGGACTGAGAAGTTCATAAGGGGATATACTATATACTTATCTCCAGTTCTTGGATGGGGTATGTCCTCCATCCTAAATATTGGGAAGTCCCTAACAGATGGGTTTTTATGTTGTATATCAGTCTTCAGCCTAACTACAGCCCCCTCTAAACTGTTATCCAACATCCTCTCCCAGAGTTCCAAATTCTCCTCCACAGATCTATCTCTACACCTACAGGGTATCCCTTCGTTCTTAAGTTTTCTGAACTCTTCAGGATCACACTCACATACGTAGGCATGTCCCATCTCTATTAACCTCTTACAGTGTTCGTAGTATATCTCCATCCTCTCAGATTGTACAACCTTCTCATCTACCTTTATATTCAACCACTCTAGATCCTCCTCTATCATCTCGTATGCCTCTGGAAGTACCCTCTTAGGATCTGTATCCTCAATTCTCAGTATGAACTTTCCACCGTACTTCTTTACGAAGTAGTCGTTAAGCACCGCCGCCCTACTGTGTCCCAGGTGTAGGGGGCCAGAGGGATTTGGGGCGAATCTCATAACTACCCTATCTTTAACATTCCTCAATATCAACTCTCTCTTTCTCTCTGTAGTGTCTTCAATTATCATCTCTGGGGCTATCTCCTCTAACTTCTTCCTCTGTTCTTCAAGGGGCATGGATTCAACTTCCTTAGATATCTCAAGTACTAAGTTGTATATCTCCTTAGCCTTACTCCTTAGATGGGGGTTGTCAGCCATTATCTTTCCCATGACTCCCTTTGGATTTACTTTCCCGTTGTTTAATATGGAACTTTGGAGTACATATTTAAGGATCATCCCCCTCAACTTTTCACCTCTCTTCTTTTAGAAGGGTGATAAGATGATGGATTACTATAAATCTACTAATATAAAATATAAAACAACTATGTTATCTTTAACAAAACTATTTATAACTAAAAATAACAATGCCTTAATTCCCACCAAAATAATAATAGAAAGTAGTTCCCATCAAAAGGATAGTTTAAAAATAATTATAAAAATAATAAGGTAAAAAATAATAGTAAAAGGTTTTAAAATAATAAAAACTTTTAGATCCTCTGAATATCCCCTAATACAACTGTGGATATTTATTTTAGTGTTCAGAAACATCCTGAGATATGGGTATAGTTACAATAGGATTTTATTTTTTATTATATAATTATTATTTTTATTATTACTTTTAAAGAAATAAATAAAAGGATGGATAAAAATAACAAAAACTAAGAATGGGTGTAAAACTTCCTATCTATATTTAATCTCTTCCCAGTGTTTCTGAAAAGAGAATGGGAGTCTTAATATCTATCCTAAGCTTAATTAAACTGTAGATTTTTGATATTTTTAATTATTCATTCCAGAATTACTTCTTACTCCTTTTCATCTTTTTATCCACTCCCACTATATAACTAACGTTATTCCTTTTATATATTCTCAGGACATCTCCCTCTTCAATATCTTTAAATACGTTATCATACTCGTATATTTCGTAGTTCCTATCATCCATTGCTATAACTGTTTCTGGAGAGACTGAGATAACTGTAGCGGTAGGGCACTCCTCTTCCCTTTTTAGTAGTCTTGTCTCCTTCTCAGCGGTACTCCACTGAATAGGTATCTTCTCCCCCCTCTCTGTTATATCCTCCAGGTATAGTTTATCTTCCTTTATAGAAACTACCTTGTACACCTTATCCCTGTATTCAACTATATCCCCTATCTTGTATTCCGGTATCCTTACAACTATAGTAATCCTGTATAGATTCTTCCCATCTTTACTAACCCCAACTAATTTGGCAGTTTCTTTGATCCTTCCTCCATACTTGGATTTTATACTTGCGGCTATGTTTCTCGCACCACCCATAGAACCTATTTGATAGTCCAACCCCTCCTTTTTAGGTATGAATTTAGATATAAACGCCATTCTATCTTTTTTCAATCTTTTTTCAACCTCCTTCCTTACGAACTTATCTATCTCTTCTTTTTCCTCTTCAGTTAGAGGTCTGTTCATGGCCCTTATCTGGAGAGTGGCCTCGTAGTAGTTAGACATATACCTGGAACATCTTGGACACTGAACCATCTGTAGGCATACTTTCACATCTTTCTCCATAGTCCTCTCCCTATCCTCTCCTGGCAATTTTCCCCTTCCAATAACCTTTACAGGAATCTCTACCTTAGTTCTCTTACCTCCTGGTAGTTGTCTTGGTTCCTGCGGTATTATTTCAATCTCTATATCTTTATGAGCCTTCTTTAAGTTGTCCTTTGTGGCGTAGTAGGCGATTTCTTCTAGTATAGAGTACAGATCTTCACCCTTTGGATCCTGCCAGGTTCTCCTCTTATAAGAACCACACATATGACATACTTCAATCTTTATCTCTTTAGGTATGTGAAACAAAGGATAAACCTGAGCGTAGCACTCTTTACACAACCCTTCTATCAACTCACCTTCGTAACCACACCTGTAGCAAAATCCTTTCATATTCCCACCTAAATTATATAGTAATAAATTCTCGATAAAAATAATAAGAATTATTAAAATCAAAAAATAAAAAGAATCTTAAAATTGCTAACCTAATAAAGAGTTAGTACGGTTAAAAAGCAAAAAGTTATCCTCTGATTTACATTGAGTAGTAGGGAGAGAGTGTAGTATTTTATTTTTCATCATTTTATATTTACTTGTTAATTCTATTATTAAATGTTATATTCATGGTTATATAAAAAAAGATAATAATGAAAATTAGATCAATTTAATAGGTTTTATAGCCCCACAAGCCATACATTTGAGGAAATGAAGCCTACCCTCTTTGATAATCTTGGTATCTGGTTTTCCACATTCCTCACATAGGACGTACTCTTCTATAAAGTCCTTAATCTTACTGTTTATAAGGTAGTTACTAAATTTACCCTGAAGTATCAACCTCTGTCCCTCGACGTTTCCCGCAGTACCTAATTCCCTCATTATATACTTTGCAAAGAACTGTATATCCCTGTTTATCACCTTTGCAATATCCCTGAAGTTTTTTATTACAGTCCTATTACCCTCAACGATACTATCTGCAGGTGGTACTTCAAACCTTATATCTTTAAATACCTCCTCTGGAAGTTGGCTGAATGCCCTCTTAAGTAGAGTATCGTAATCGTAATAGATCTTATTCTCCATACTATCACCTAATTTTGTAATTTCCTTTGTAGTTTTTACTATATAAATATGATGTTGTTAAAGATAATCATTTTTTTATTGTTAAGTTTATTTTTTATTACCCATAAAAACACTCTTGCTCTTCCTTGTTTCTAGACACTGGAGGAAGGGGATTATCTCTAACAGGGCTGGGATTATGAACTTCATCAGATGTTATATGTTAATCTGAGAATGTATTTTCTCATCTTCTGAATACAACTCTCATTTCCTACCAAACTTTGCAACCCTCCTGGCAATAACAACCTCTCCTATTTTAATCAGCCCTGCAAAGAACTTCTCTAAACCTCCACATGCCCAGAGAGCCTGGCCAAAGGTTGTATTTCTTATCCTCTTCTCGTACTCTTCAGGTGTTATATCCTCTCCAGTGGCATTTTTAGTTACTATCGCTGAAGCCTCCATAAGTTCTTCCCAAGTTATGCCCTTCAACTCCCTCTCTAAGATCTTGAACAGTTTATATACAGGGATATCGTACAACTTTGCCAAGGTTTTTATTATATCACAACTTCTTACAACTCCTACTATCTTGTCCTCCTCGTTTAACACTGGAATACTCACAACCTTGTATTTAACAAACTTTATAACAGCATCTCTCGCAGGATCATTCTCCCTAACTGTTACCACTTCCTCGTAGGGATACATAACCTCTGAGATAGGGATAGATCTATCTTCCACCACTGCGAGATCTACTGCAAGTACTAACCCTACTAACCTATCCTCGTCGTCTAAAACTGGAGCACTGAATCTCTTTTTCCTATGCATAAGTTGGATAGCCTCTTCAACGGAGTAGTCTTTATACAACCTTAGAAAGTTGGTATCCATCAATTCCCTTACCTTCATCTACTGAACACCCTCTATTTTTTTAATCTCAATAGCATGAACTGGACATACCCTTTCACATCTTCCACAGAATATACAGGACTTACTGTCTATCTCTACTCCCTCCTCCACCTCCCTTATTATACCTATGGGACACTCTGCTATACATACTAAGCACTTTACACACTTACTGTTATCTACTGTAATCTCCTTATGGAAGGGTATTTCTCCCATCTCGTTTTCAACGGATATAGCCTTCCTTGGACATACCCTTTCACAGGCTCTACATCCAACACAACGGTTTAAATCAACGTTGAAACTCTTTCTCCTCTCAACATGTATTGCACCAGTTGGACAGAACCTACCACATATACCACACTTTACACATCTATCTAAATCTATGTTGTATCTCTTCAACTTTATAGTTCTACGTTCTACTTCCACCTCTTTTAAGGTGTAGATCACCTCTTCTCCTCTGACATCTCCAGTACACTCTAAGATATCTATGGCATTCACAGGACAGGTTCTTGCACATATTTCACATTCAACGCATCTATCAGTTATTATCTCTGCAGGTTTCTTTATAGAGGGTTTTGTTATAGCATCTACTGGACACTCGTCATAACAGAGGGCGCATCTTATACATTTTTTTGGAACTACGTAGATGTACTTTTTAGAGATCTCTACTCCCTCCAGTATTTTATATATTTCATCCTTAGTGAGGGAGAGGTCTTTAGAGATTTGGAACAGGATATCTTCAATAGATCTTTTAATAGTGATCATTTTATATACACCAGAGATGCTGTAGTTTTGGAGATTTTTATTATTTTTATTATATATACTTTAATCAAAATAACAATGCCTTTGACTACTATTAAAGAATTTTAATAGAAAGTTTTAATAAAAACAATTAAAAAGGGGATAGGTACATTAATTACCTATATTCCTCGGGATGTTTTCTAAGTACCGGATAAGATAATGGAATTCTATATTGTCCAATCATTGTATTCGAGGCCAAGGAGAAGAGAATGAAAACACTTCCTCCCTAGATTAACATATAACATATTATCCTGTTAGCAGGAATCCGCTTCACCTCTCAGTGTTTAAGACATTCTAAAGAGATATTATCTGTCCTATAGTATTTGCCAGTTTTGAAGATTTATTTTAATTTTAATTACTCTTCATTTTTATTCTTATTTTTATAGTAAATCTTAGTTCCCGTTAAAGTAGTGATTAAAAGGGTAATAATTAATAAAAAATGAACAAAACCATTAAATGTCTCATGATTTTTCCTGAACACTGGGATTAAGACGGGAATTTTTAGATAGTATAAAGTATATCCCACAGTTGTAGTTAGAAGGTTGTTTGGGGTCTCCCTTCCTCCAAGGTTTAGAAGTAGAGGGAAGATCTCTATCTGTTTTTTACAACTTCTATTATTTTTTACCTTCATTACCTTTTAACAATATTATTATATTATTTTTATTTTATAGTAATAAACAAAACTTTTTAAACTAACAACAACTATCTCGATCTTGAATAAAAATAATAGTTATCAAGAATAATTATAGTCTTTATCCTCTAGTTTACATTGAATACTGAGAAGTAAGAGCGAGATTTCTGTTAATTCCACTATTTTTTAGGATAGAGGAATTAAAACTCATCTAAGATGAATACAATCCCCGACATTTATATACCTAATTCCCTCAAGGGTAGAGAGGTATATACCTCCGTAGTCAATCTTAAAAGCTATCCCTGTAATCTCTTCCTTCGGTGTTATTATTTTAACGTATCTACTAAGGGTTTTGGAGTATCTCTCATATTTTTTTAGAATCTCCATATCCTCTAGATGGAAGTTATCCTTAAACCTACTGAGAAATTTATAGAAGATCTCAAACCTATCGTACTCCCTTTTACATAGTTCTCTTAAAGATATTGCAGTATCTTTTATATCCTCGGGAATATGGTTGTTGATGTTTATACCTATACCTAAGATGACAAAGTTGTAATCCCAGTTTATCTCCGAGAGAATACCACATATCTTTTTATCTCTATCGGTACTAACGATAACATCGTTGGGGAATTTTATACCTATGGATCCCCTCAGGTTTTTAGGTAAATACTCTATCAACGTCTCATAGACGGAGATAGAACCTATAAAGTTCAATTTACCAATACTATCCTCCCTGTTATTTAAATACTCTTTTAAATCAAGTAGTATCGAAAAGTAGAGTCCGCCGTAATTAGAATACCATCTCCTCCCAAGCCTTCCCACTCCAGCACTTTGGATGTCTGCAATAACAACTAAGTTCCTTTTACCTTCCTTACCTAACTTATAACAGTATCTGTTGGTAGAATCTATCTCCTTTAGATGGATAACTTTTAGATCCATAGTATAAGAAAGATTGTTAAAACAGTAAAAAAAGATAAAGTGCTCCAGTCGGGATTTGAACCCGAGTCGCGGGCTCGAAAGGCCCGCATGATTGGCCGGGCTACACCACTGGAGCAATGTTAATACTAAATAGATCCATGGCGGACCCGGGGGGATTTGAACCCCCGACCCCCGGCTTAGAAGGCCGGTGCCGTATCCAGGCTAGGCCACGGGCCCATAAAAAAATACTTCAAAAGCATACACTACAATATCAGTTCTCCTATATATACTTTTCGTTAATTTATATATCTAAATATTTAAGTAGTGTATTCTGAATTGAGGGTTACGTAGTCATGGGTTAGATCACAACCGTAGGAGGTATTTTCATACTCTCCCATCTTCAGATCTACAACTATCTTGATCTTATCTTTTTTCATAATCTTCTCTGCCACTTTGAACTCCTCACTCTCCTCATCTATAGGATCCCCATCTTTAACTAAATAGACCTCCCTATTATAGTCGGATATTACAATATCCATAACCTTCATATCCATCTCTACCCCACTGTATCCCACTGCAGCGGCTATTCTACCCCAGTTTGGATCACCACCATAGAGGGCTGTCTTCACAAGCAGAGACCTGACTATACTCTTTGAAGCCTTAATAGCATCCTCCTTTGAGGTACAACCCTTTACTACAACTTCCATCATTTTTGTACTACCCTCTCCATCCATTACTATCATCTTAGCCAGTTCCCTACATAGGTAGTGAAGGGCGTCCTTGAACAGCTCAGGACA
>DQVU01000074.1 GCA_015661585.1 Methanothermococcus okinawensis
AGTTAAAAAATATTAAAAAATAATGATAATATAAAATAATAACTATAAAAAATAATTATACTACTCCTGAATATTGGGGAGGATGATTCCCTGGATATCTTCTAATATAACTTCTTTATCTTAGTATTCAGAAAGATCCTGAGATATAGTTCATTACTTCATTTTTACTGATTATTTTTCATTGGGATTTTTATTATAATTTTTTTAATCACTACCTTGATGATTTTAATAGAAATTAAGGTTTAATTTTATCATGTTTTTGAATAACTTTAAGCAATAAAACTGAAGTTATCAAATAATCTTATATGCTATTATAGATATTCTAAAATATTAAATTTAAATTATTAGTATTATTAAATATTTTTTATATTATCTATTTACGGTGTAATTGTATGATAGATCTGGCTAAAAAACACTTCGAAAAGATTGTAAAACTCTGTGGAGCAAACAGGGATTGTAAGTATTATCCATGTCATTTTGACAACCAGGTATGTCTCTGGTGTTTCTGTCCCTTCTACCCCTGTTACGAGGAGGGATTGGGAGAATTTATCACAGGAAAGGATGGTAACAAGATATGGAGTTGTATGAAATGTTCCTGGATACATAGGCCAGATGTTGCCTGTGAGGTTTTAAGGGAGATCTTAGAGGTTACAAGGGATAAAAATATAACAGAGGTTCTAAATGTCTTTGAGAACAGGGAATTGCTTATGGAGATTATGAAGAGGGTAAGGGAAAAATTCCCCTAGGTGTCTCAATGATCACCGTGGGAATAGATCATGGAACCTCCGGTATTAAGGTGTGTATCAGGGAAAATGGTAAAAATACCTTCTTTGTACTCCCCCGTAGTGAGATAAAGAACAGATCTTTTATACAAGAGTTAAGTAAGTACGTGGATCCTAACAATATAGATCTTATCTCCGTGTGTTATTCTATGGGAGATGGTATAGACAGGATACTCCCTATAGAGAAGGTAAAAAACAGGGGTGTAGTTAGTATAGAAGGTGTTGGGGAGAAGGTAGGGGGAGGTACTAAGGTATTTGACGAGATAAAGGAATCCAACATCCCTGCCGTGGTAATCCCTGGACTCCATAGAGGTATTAAGTGCCTAGATAAGAGATTCAGGGCTCTCTACTCCCATATAGCCTCCCCTGAAAAACTCTGTATGGCCTACAGTGCCTACAAACTACTCCAACTTAGGGATTTCATCCTCTCAGATATATCATCCAATACTGTTACATTAATTGTAAGGGGTGGAAAAGTATTTGGAGGTTTTGACGCCTGTATTGGAGCAGTGGGATTACTACATGGGCCTATAGATTTGGAGATGATTAGGGAGATAGACAGTAAGAAGATAACTGCCAACGAGGCATTCTCAACTGGAGGTATAATAAAGATAATAAAAGATAGATACAGAGGTGTGGAGAACACATTAGAGGAGATCCTCAGGTGTTATAAAAAGGATGATAGGTGTACCCTTGCAATAGAATCTCTTATTCTCAGTGTGGCCATGGAGATAAACGCCCTTATGATCCTAAATCCTAACAGAGATATAGTGCTAACAGGATCCCTTGCCAACATTAAGGAATTCGCCATCCCTGAGAGATTAAAGGAGTACATAGATGGAAACTTCTATCTTCTGGAGGGGGAGAGTGGCGCCCTTGGAGGTGCTTTAATTGCAGAGGATATATTAAAGGGTGTTAGGAATATTCTAGGTGTAGAGGTGGATTGTAGATAGTTATCTTATTTTTTTACTGAGTATAATTTAACAAATTAAAATAATTAAAAAAAATAAAAAATATAAAAAAGAAAAAACAAAAAACCTAAGAAAAAAGTTGAAATAGAAACTCCAACCTCTTTTTTCAGTGCTCAATTAAGCCAGAAAATACACTGAGATTTTCCTTGTTTTTATCCTTATTATTTTTAACTATTATTTTGAGGGAAAATAGACGTATAAAAAAATTAAAAATTCTATTATGCTAAAAAAATACAAAAACAGTTAGTTTTGTTTTTAAATTTCCTTATTTTTCTCATTTTTATTATTTTATCCTATTACATCCTTGAAGTACTTTAAAAGTGAAGGAGCCTTCTTTATAACCTTAAACATTATCTTTTTTACATCTACTTCCTCTAACTTACCGTCTATAACCTCGGCTATGATATTTAACTCCTTCTCACTTAACTTCTGTAAAATATTTTTATACTTAAGTTCTGTCATGAGGGTGTTGTAGAACCTCTCCTTCCATCTCCTCTCGTACTCCATAAGGGTTTCCTTGGAGTAATCTCCCTTCTTAACAGCCTTACCTGCAACCTCCCCTGCGATGGAACCACAACTCATGGCTAAATATATACCACCACCTGTTAGAGGACTTACCTGTCCAGCGGCATCTCCAACTACCATTATGTTGTCATCTACAGTTTTCTCTATAGGGCCTCCAACTGGGACACCACCACATTTAAACTCTACAGGTGTTGCATCCTTCAACCTACCTTCAAGTATAGGATGTTCCAGGAACTCATTTAGATAGTCTATAGCCTTCTTCTTTTTATCTATTACACCTAAACCTACATTTGCAGTGTCTCCCTTTGGGAATATCCAGGCGTATCCCTTTGGACTTAGATCTCCAAAGTAGAATTCCATCATATGTTTATCTAGGAGTTTAACCCCTGTCATCTCGTACTCTGCACAGGAACATACCTCCATGGGATTTTTTTTACACTTTAAACCTGCCATCTCCGCCACAGAACTTTCCATCCCATCTGCAGCAATTACTATTTTAGTCTTTACAGTGTATTCCTCCCCCAGATGGATAATCTTAACCTTAAACCCATCTTCGTATGGATATAGATCTACCACCCTACTCTTAACTGCTATCTTGGTACCAGCCCTTGCACTCCTTATGGCTAGGTACTTGTCGAATATCTTCCTCTCTACAACGTATCCCTCTGTCTTACCCCCTCTAACCTCTATCCTCCTCCCGTTAGGTGCTATAAGATAACCCCCCTTTATATAACTCCTTACAAACTCCTCACTGGGAGGTATATTGAACTCCTCCAACTTCGGCACAGCCTCTGCACACCTTACAGGTTCCCCTATCTCCTGGGATTTCTCTACAAGCAAGGTTTTTGCTCCATTTTTAGAGGCGTAGTAGGATGCCATACTTCCTGCAGGCCCTGCACCTACGACTACAACATCGTACTCATCTTTCAATACCCACCTCATACTATTCCTCCAATGCCTTTAATGGGCAGACTATTATACATGCCTTACATCTTTTACATCTCTCCTCGTATATAACAACTCTATTCTCTATCAACTCTATAGCCATACTCTTACATACCCCTACACAGGCTCCACAGTATCCACATCTCTCGTAGTTTATTCTCATACTATCACATAGGTTGTTAACATTCCTGTAAAATTCTCTCAGTGTTCAAGAAATATTCTAATATTTTTACAGTTTTGTCTTTTTACTATTTTTTAATTGATATTAATTCGTATAATATTTTATCCATTATAATAGATTATTATTAATGACTATGATTATAATTATTCTGTATTATATAACAGTAATCTTTAAATAAATTTATTAACCAAATAGGTAAGGGTTAAATTTTAAGGAGGTTAGTGGATGACATGCACAATAGTTGTAGGTGGCCAGTGGGGAGATGAAGGTAAAGGTAAAATCATCAGTTACCTATGTAGTAGAGATAACCCCTCCATCGTAGCAAGGGGAGGGGTAGGTCCAAATGCAGGACATACTGTAGAGGTAAACGGTAAAAAGTACGGTATAAGGATGGTTCCTACAGGATTTCCCAATAGAGCCTCTATACTGGCCATTGGAGCCGGGGTGCTGGTAGATCCAGAGGTTCTTCTAAAGGAAATAGAGATGCTCAGTGAGTTCAAGGTAGGGGAGAGGTTAATAGTAGATTACAACTGTGGTATTATAGAAGGCAAACACAGGGAGATAGATAGATCCGACGATCACCTGGCTAAGGAGATAGGTACCACTGGGACAGGTTGTGGTCCTGCAAATGTAGATAGGGTTATGAGGGTGTTGAAACTTGCCAAGGATGTGGAATCTCTAAAACCCTATCTTGGAGATGTCTCTGAGAGGATAAATGAAGCTTTAGATAAGGGAGAGAACGTCCTAATAGAGGGTACTCAGGGTACATTACTCTCCCTCTACCATGGAACCTATCCCTATGTGACTTCCAAGGATACAACAGCCTCCACCTTTGCAGCAGATGTTGGTATAGGGCCCACAAAGGTAGATGAGGTTATAATTGTCTTTAAATCCTATCCGACAAGAGTAGGAGAAGGTCCCTTCCCCACAGAGATGCCCCTGGAAGAGGCAGAAAGGCTGAACCTTGTAGAGTACGGGACAGTCACCGGACGTAGAAGGAGAGTAGGTTACTTCGACTATAAACTGGCCAGGAGAGCCTGTAGGTTAAACGGTGCCACTCAGATAGCGATCACCTGCTTAGATAAGTACGATAGGAGATGCTACGGTATTACAAGGTACGAGGATCTTACGGAGAAGGGAAAGAGTTTTATAGAGAAGATAGAGGAGGAGACCGGCGTCCCTGTGACAATCATCTCTACAGGACCTGAATTACATCAAACTATAGATAGAAGGGAATAAAATAAGAAGGTGGAGTCTTTGCACTGGGCAGACACTACTGCAAAGAGGGTGATTAAGAAGAGGGAGAATCTTGATAGGTACGTTGTAGCCTGTGGTATAACCCCCTCGGGACATATACACATAGGGAATGCAAGGGAGGTTATCACCGCAGATGCTATCTATAGAGGACTTCTAAACCAGGGGGTAGAGGGAGAACTTATATTTATAGGAGACACCTACGACCCCCTCAGAAAGGTGTATCCCTTCCTACCTGAGAGTTATGAGAGATACGTAGGTATGCCCCTAAGTGAGATACCCTGTCCCGAGGGATGTTGTGAGAGTTA
>DQVU01000221.1 GCA_015661585.1 Methanothermococcus okinawensis
CTCTCATCTGCAAAGGACATCTCACAGTCTATAGATACCGCCTCGTTTAGATGTCTCCTGGTGTTATGCTCCTCGGCCCTGAATATAGGTCCTATCTCAAACACCCTGTCAAAGCCTGCAGCCATTAACATCTGTTTGTACAACTGAGGGCTCTGACTTAGAAACGCCTCCTTCTCAAAGTAGGACAGTGGGAAAAGCTCTGTACCTCCCTCTGTAGCACTTGCCACAAGTTTCGGTGTATTAACCTCTATAAACCCCTCCTCGTAGAATGTGTTCCTTACAGATCTCAACATCTCAGATCTCACTTTAAAGAGTGCAGTTATCTTAGGCCTCCTAAGATCTAAAAACCTGTTGTCAAGTCTTGTATCTAAGTCTGCAGGCACCTTCTCTGAAGGATCCAGTGGAAGGGGAGAGTGTGCCCTGCTCAGTACCTTGATCTCCATCGGTACTATCTCACATCCCCCAGGAGCCTTCTCGTTTGCCACCACCTTCCCCTTAATAGCAACAACATCCTCCCTCCCAAGGGATTTCCCGATCTTAAATACCTCCTCGGGAACCTTCTGCTTTGGAATAACTATCTGTATAGTTCCCTCCCTGTCCCTGAGTATTACAAATACCAACTTACCTAACTTCCTTATAGTATGTACCCATCCCATCACTGTTACTTCCTCTCCATCCATCTCTCCTTTTATCTCATCTGTGTAGTGTGTCCTCCTCCACGTCCTTAGACTATCCACTTTAACATCCATGTTATCCTCCTTACAGGTATCTTATCATATCCTTGTTAAATTTTAACTTTGGAACCCTCAAGGAGCCTGAGTTGTTTATCCTCTTTGAGAGTTTGCTACATACCATATTTATAGGACTTCCTAATTTTCCATAGTATTTAAAACCATTCCTGTTGTTTTTCTTAAGTATTCTTAAAAACTCTTTGGGATTATCCCTGTCGAATTCCTCAACTATCAGATATGCATTGCCCAACTCCCAAGGGAAGTGGGAGTCACTTCCCACACCCATTAACATATTGTTTATCCTGGCGTACTTGTAGGCCATCTCGTTAGGCCTGTTATCCTCACACCTACTGTTAAAAACCTCTACAATATCTACCCTTCTTTTAAAGTCCTTGTCGTTTAGGATATTGTATTTACAGAGAGATCTACGTCTCTTTTCGTCAAATGGATGAGGTAGATATACCAGCCCCCCTTGTTCTTTCACCTTATCCATGGCCTCAAATATATCCCTCTCATTTATCTCTTCATTTAAAAATAGGCCTATGAACTCCCCCTTATCTGTAGATATCTCCTCTCCTGGTATTCCAAAATCTGTCTCTGTAAGTGTGTTGTGATCACATATCATGGGGAGTATTTTCATCTTTGAGCACAGTTTCTTCAACAATCTTAGGGGGTTCAAGGAACAACTGGACTTTATAGTATGGACATGCATATCTACTTTCATTTAATTTTCACCGTTATCTCTATTAATGATTTTTACTTTTTTATAAGATTATAAAAAGTTGATTATTACGAAAAATTAAATTTTTATTACTAATCAATAAATCCAACTCTATAACCATCTGGTTATCCATTACTTTTATAAAGTTTGAAACACTCGTAGCGAATAACTCTCTCTACTCTTCTTCATTGGGGGAGTTTTTGGGAAACAGAAACACCACATCTTCAAGGTTTGGACAACTCCCATTTAGCTTAAAGTCTTACATATTATGATATCCTGGACACTGGAGGAAGGGTGGTCTTCCTAACAGGGCTGAAATTGTGATATCATCTAAAGGTGTGTATAAATGTTAATAGAGGGGGTTATTGTTTTTATTATTTTGTAGAATTTTATTTTTTTAATATTAACCATACTTCCCACCAAGTAGTAATTATATATAAAAATAAATAATAACCCAGTTCTCATTAAAAATTTTATAAAATTAATAATTATTATAAAAATAATAAGATAAAAAAATTAAAAAATAAAATACCTCTATCCACCCAAATATAAATTATAGTTACTTTGATGGGAACTAAGGTTTTATATTGTTATCTTTTTTTAATTTTTAAATCTATCCTGACTATATTATACCGTTTGATAGAAATTAAAAAACAATCAACATACCCTAGGTATAGGATCTCCCATTGGAGTGTCTATTATCCTTCTACCAACTAAGGTTTCCATCACCACCATCTTGTGATCTGACACAACTTCACCTATGATCTGGGCGTTCCTTCCAAGAGGATGGGAGCGTAGTATCTCCAATGCCTTTTCTCCGTCCTCTTTCTTCACTGCCATAACAACCTTTCCCTCGTTAGCCACCGTTAGAGGGTCTATACCAAGGGCCTCGGAGAGGGATTGTACCTCCTCACTTATAGGTATCTTCTCTTCGTATATGTTTATCCCAAGACCACTCTTCTCCGCCATCTCGTTTAGGGCACTGGCGAGACCTCCCCTCGTCGGATCCTTCATGGCATGTACCTCTACACCACTGTCAAGCACTTTCTTTATAAGTTTATTGAGAGGTGCGACGTCTGATTTTAGATTACTCTTAAAATCGAAGTTCTCCCTTGCCAAGAGTACAGTCATCCCATGCTCTCCAATGTTGCCAGAGACTATAATAACATCCCCTTCCTTCATGTCACTGTCCCTTATAACCTTCCCCCTTTCAGTTATACCTATACCTGCAGTGGTTATTACTACGTCATCTACATTGGATACCTTGGTATCTCCAGTAATTACAGGTACTCCCGCCTCCTTAGACGTCTCATTTATAGACTTCATTATTCTATCTAACTTATCAATAGGAAAACCCTCAGGTATTATTAGGGAGAGGGAGAGGGCTATCGGTTCTCCCCCCATAACTGCTATATCGTTAACAGTACCACAGACTGCCAGCCTACCTATATCTCCCCCTGGGAAAAATATAGGTTTAACTGTATGTCCATCTATGGTGAAAATTATCTCCCTGTCTCCGAGGGGCACAGTTCCCCCGTCATCTAACTCCCTCAATCCCACTCCTCCTTCTACAGAGGTTAACTCTAAATTACCTAGTATCACCCTCTCAATAAGTTCCTGCATTAACTTTCCCCCAGCACCGTGCATCCTCGTTATCTTCATAATATCCCTAAAATAATATATTTGAAATTTTTAATAAAAAAATTAATTAATAAAAATCATAAAAATAAATATAAAAATAAAAATTTACTCCAATACTTCTAATATCTTAGCCTTTATCAGTCCTTTAGATGCCCTTGGCTCTGCAATTACTCTCCCACACCCTATACATTTTACAACAGTTGCAGGACATCCAAATATGACCTGCTCGTTACCACACTCTGGACACTGTACCCTTAAAAACCTACTCCTTGGTTTTGGTATCAGATCCAACGTCTCACCCCCATATATAAAATTACTCTACCAATTCAAATACCCTCGCTCTAAATCCACCACTACGTCTAGTATGCATCCTTCCACATTCTGAGCACTTGTATCTCAAGTCTAACTTTTTAACAGGTTTTGAACCACTTGGAAGGGGTCTTGGATAACCTCCATAACCTGAAGTAACCCTTCTAAACTGCCTCTGACCCCAGGTTAATTCACTTGCCTTCCTCTTCTTAGCCAACTCTACAGTATGTACTGTATGTTTTTTACAGTAAGGGCAGTACCTTTTTATCCTTTTTTTCATCTTCATAAAATTCACCCTTTATTTTTTTAACTATCTTGTATTTCTCCAATATCTTAGATATCCTTCTATCTAAGGATACGATATCGTTTTCATCTAAGTTATATACTACCTTCCCATCTGTAAATTCTGGAAACTTGGTTAAGACTCTTACAATGTCAATATACCTCTGAGTATTTATAGGTTTTGGTATCTCTTGGGATCTTAAATCTTCTGATACCTCTACCTTAGTCTCCTCTACCTCCCTCCTTAAGCTGGATATACCTTCAATATTCTCAATCACCTTTAATATTTCCCTCTCCTCTTCTAAGAGATTCTCCCTACTTCCATAAAATGCTTTATATAGTCTTAACTTTTTCAACTCTTTGATGTAATACAGTATACGTCTGTACTCTCTTTCACTCTTATACTCTTTATTCTCAATATATCTTTTAACATCTTTGTAGAAATTTTCATGTAATTTTGTCAATTTGTCATTTTTCAACTCATTAAAAAATGTATTTACTATCTCTTTATACATAATTTCCCGATAAAAAAGTTTAGGATTCTATCCTTGGAGCCAGGAGGAAGAGGATCTTTCCATCTGCAATGTTGAACTCTATCTTTACAGGCATGTCAGATCCTAAGTATATGTGAAGTATATCGTCTGAGGAAACTGCCTTTGTAATATCTTCTAAATATGAGAGACTGAAAGTACTCTTTACAGGCTCTGTGATCCTCATATCCAATACCGCCTCACTACTTTCATCGAAGATCGTCTCACTCTGATTTACATCTCCCCTGGAAAATACTATAAATCTACCTTCTCCATCTGTCTGTAGGGTAACATGATCATTAACCAACTCAGCATCCTTCAGGGCATCTTTGAATGCCCCCGCCTTTATAACTATCTCATTTGGATAGTTTAGATCTGGAACTTTAACATTTGAGGAACTGACATCGTAGAGGGAAAGTGAAAACTTCCTTGTTGCATCGTTTTTAAGGATAACATTTAATCTATTTTTCTCTTCGTCCAGTTCTAAAACTAACCTCTCCTTTGACTTCGCCCTTTTCATGATCTTTTTAAATGCCTCTAAATCTACTCCTATCTCATGGGGATCTGCAAGATATTCCTCAAAGGCCTCCCTTGGAACATTTACACTCACTAATGCTACGTGGGAAGGGTCCATTGCACTTGCCCTTAGACCCTTTTCATCTACTTCAAAGGAGATCTCATCTACTACATTACTCATTGCCTCAATTATTTTTTTAAACTCTTTTGCATTACTGATAGTTGCTTTAAACATCAATTTCACCTATTAAATATTTAAAATATTGTTATACTTCTCCTTTTAATCTCAAAAAAGAAAAGAGAGGAGGTAAGAAGTTTTAATTCTACTGTATTTCGATTTTAATAGGCTCTACGATTATAACAGGTGTGTCTTCATCTATTTAAAATTTTCTATCTCAAACTACAGGAGTTATTTTATTATATTACCACCTCCCATAATCCACTGAAGTAAATTTAGGGGTGCTTTATACGTTATAGGTATGTAGAGCAGAAATGTTTAAATATTTCAAATATATCCCATCTTTTATTGAGGTGTATCAAATGGAGGAAAGTTGTTATATTCACATGAAATTAAAAACAACATAAATAACCATAATAAAAAATAATAATATTAAATAAAATATATATTAAAATTATATGAGATCAAAAATAATATATTGTTAAATGCCTATATTCATCTCTCTATCTTTCTTTGATTTGTTCAGAAATGTTAAAAAGTTTTACAGTAACTCTATTTATCTTTTTACTTTTTAAATTCTATATTTTTTAATTATATTTTTTATGGGAACTATGGGGTTCAGCGGATATCTGCAAGGAGGGAAACCCTATATCCCAACCCGTTAGTTACGTAAGGCTTTTATATATAAAATAATTTTTGAGGATAGGATTTCTCATATAAGAATAAATATAAAAGTAACATACAAATAAAAGAACCATAAAGTGGGAAGTGAGGTTTATGGTGAATATTCTCATAACAGATGAGATACACAAAGATGCTATAGAGATACTTAAGAGAGTTGGTGATGTGGAGATAGCAACTAACCTGAATAAAGAGGAATTAAAGAGAAAAATAAAAGATATAGATGTTATAGTTATTAGAAGTGGAACAAAGTTAACAAGAGATGTCTTAGAGCATGCAAAAAAATTAAAAATTATTGCAAGGGCAGGTGTTGGTGTAGACAACATAGATGTACAGTATGCAACAGAGAGGGGTATTATAGTGGTTAACTCTCCCGATGCATCTTCCATCTCTGTCGCAGAGTTAACCATGGGTTTGATGTTATCTGCAGCGAGGAATATACCTCAGGCTACAGCCTCCTTAAAGAGGGGAGAGTGGGATAGGAAATCCTTTAAAGGTATAGAACTTTACGGTAAAACCCTTGGGGTTATTGGACTAGGTAGGATAGGACAGCAGGTGGTGAAGAGGGCGAAGGCATTTGGTATGAATATCGTAGGCTACGATCCCTACATACCTGAGGAAGTTGCGAGGAGTTTAGGTGTTAAGTTATTAAGTGATATAAATGAACTCTGTAAGGTTAGCGATTTCATCACACTCCATGTCCCCTTAACTCCAAAAACTAGACATATGATAGGTAGGGAGCAGATATCACTGATGAAGAAAAATGCGATAATTATAAACTGTGCAAGGGGAGGATTGATAGATGAGGAGGCTCTCTACGAGGCTCTAAGGGATAGGAAAATAAGGGCTGCAGCACTGGATGTCTTCGAGGAGGAGCCTCCAAAGGATAACCCCTTACTTAAACTGGACAACGTTATAGGTACCCCCCATCAGGGAGCATCTACAGAAGAGGCCCAGAAAAGTGCAGGTATCATCGTTGCAGAACAGGTTGTAAAGATACTTAGGGGAGAACCTGCAGAGAATATTGTAAATCTCCCTGCAATACCCTCTGAAAAGATGGGGAAGTTAAAACCCTATATGGATCTTGCAGAGAAGTTGGGGCTTATAGCTATACAACTACTTGACAGATCCATAGAAAAGGTGGAGTTGATATATACTGGTGAGTTGGCAAAGGAGGATACAGAGATGGTAAAGAGATCCTTCCTTATAGGTATGTTATCTCCTATACTCCTTGCAGGTGTCAATCTTGTAAATGCACCTACAGTGGCTAAAAGTAGAAATATAAAGGTGATTGAGGGCACAATATCTGAGAGTGAGTACGGTAATGCCATAAAGGTGTTGGCAGAGGGTAATTCAGAAAGTGTATCCTTAGTTGGTTCTGTAATAGAAAGTAGGCCTGTACTTAGGGAGATTAACGGATACAAGGTAGATATAAAACCTGAGGGCATTATCTGTATAATCAGACACATAGATAGGCCTGGGATGATAGGTAAGGTGGGATTACTCCTAGGGGACTACGGTATAAACATTGCAGGGATGCAGGTTGGTAGAAAGGAACCTGGAGGAGAGAGTATAATGGTCCTCAACGTGGATCATGTAATACCTGAAGATGTGTTGGAGAAGTTGAAAAATTTAGAGAATATAAAGGATGCCAAAGTTATTAATCTCTGAGAATTTCAGGGTGATTGATATAAATAATGAAATTATAGCTGGGATCCTTATAGCGATCCTCTACGGTGTGGGCACTTTCTTTGCAAAGATAGTCTCTGAAAGGGATCCCTTTATACAGTGGATTATAGTTAATATTGTAGGAATAGTACTCTCTATCTTTATAATTATGAAAGATCCTCAGAGACTGTGGCAGATACAGGGAAAGATACTGATCTATGGCGTAATATCCGCTGTAATGGTGGTGTTGGGGAGTCTGCTACTTTACTATATGCTCAATAAGGGAAGGGCCAGTATCGTTGTACCTTTATCCTCCATAGGTCCAGCCATTACTACGGTATTGGCAGTTGTCTTCCTCAGAGAGTATCTATCTACCAATCAGATGATAGGTATTATACTGGTAATCTTGGGAATAGTACTGCTGTCTATGAATAGTTAAAAAAATGATTTATAGATTTTTAAGTAATTTTTTAGCACCTTGTGCCCCAATCTGGAGTTTTAAGGCGTTAAGTATTTCGTAGGCATCTTCTATACTCTCAGCGTTGTTAATAGCCTCCTGAAAACTTTCTCTTTTACCAGGTTCTACTAAATTTATCAGGTAATAAATTGCAAAAACTAATTCGATATACTTCGCCTCCTTCTGGACTTGATTTCTTATCTCCTCAACAAAATTTTTTATATTTTCAGATGCCATCTTATCACCAAGATTATAATAGAGAAGTTGATTAAATTCTCTATATTAATAATTTTTGTTTAGTGAACTAAATCTTAAAGCCCCACTTCACATCAGGAACACATATCAACTATTCCAAAGTTATCCAGTATTTTAATTAATAATGATAATTTTTAATAATTTTTTATTTTGATGTATTTATATTAATTGTATTTACAAATTAAAAAGTTGTGGTAACTATGAATAAATTTACAATGGAATACGATGAGGAAGAATTTATAGAAAAATATGGAGATAAAATAAAGCAGTATATTAAACGTAAATTATCAGAGAGTACTATAAGGAACAACATTTTCGAGTTTAATATAAAGGATTTCTTAAAGAACTTTCCAGAAGCTTGTGAAGTAAATGATATAATCATAGAGTATCCTATAGAGGTTGAAAATACTCTCTTCCACATATTTAAAGAAACCTACAGGGAGGTTTTTGGGGAGGACAGTAAGACAGAGAAGGAGTTGGAGAAGATCCAGATATCCCTAAAGAACCCTATAGGTTGTGAGAAGAAAATAGAGGATATAAACTCCTTTGACATTAACAAACTTGTAACATTTGAGGGAGATATCATATCTGCAGGTAAAGTATGTGCCCTACTTAAGAAGGCCTACTTCGTATGTCCCCGTTGTGGAAAGATTAAGACATATACAATATCTAACTACTTTAAAAAGATACCACGGGTTATATGTGATAGGGAGGATTGTAGAGAAGAGATGACGTTAGACTTAGACAGCTCTACCTATGTAAATATCCAGGAGTTGGAGATCCAACAGCCCATAGATCTGATGAAGAATCCAGAGGATCCACCAAAGAGTATAAAGGTGTTTCTGGAGAACTCCCAGGGGATATACTCAGGGAGGGTGAAAGTTGTAGGGACTGTTATAAGAAAAAGTACCCGATCCAACCTAACCTCGCCTATTTTTGAGATATGTGTAAGGAGTAACAGTGTATCCCTGATCGAGAGTTATCAGAAGATAGAGGCTAGAGATGTCCTTAAACCTGATCTTATAGAGGTATTGAATGAACTAGGTAAAAAGAAGAACATAGTGGATATACTGTCTAACTACCTTATAGCACAGATTAAGGGATATGAAGTTGTAAAGAAGGCGATATTCCTACAACAGATAAAGGGATGTACAAAATTTCTACCAGATGGTACTCCTCTAAGGAGGGACAGTCATATACTTCTAATTACAGATCCTGGAGTAGGGAAATCTACCATGTTGAGGAGGATAGCAAGACTTTTCCCCCAGAACTACTACGCCTCAGTTACCACAGCAACAGGTGGAGGACTTACAGCCAACGTTATAAGGGAGAGTACAGATATAGGGGATGGATGGGTGGTGAAGCCTGGGGTGTTTGTAAAATCCAACGAAGGTACTGCCTGCATAGATGAACTTACAGTGGATAAGAACGTTATGAAGTACATCCTCGAGGCTATGGAGTCCCAGACTATCCACGTAAATAAAGGAGGTATAAATGTAAAACTCCCTGCAAGATGTGCTGTCCTTGCAGCCTGTAATCCAAAGAGAGGGAGGTTCGATCCCAACTTAGGGATTGTTGAGCAGATAGATATACCTCCTCCACTCCTAAGTAGATTCGATCTAATATTCCCACTTAGGGATATACCAGATAGGAGGAAAGATGAGGAGATTGCAGAACACATCTTAGATGTCCATATAGAGACTGCAACTAAGGATTACTCTATATTAAAACCTATTGAGATAGACGGTATCGTAGTAGATGAAAACCTAATTAAGAGTTATATTATCTACGCCAGAACCTGTGCATACTTCGAGGAGAACCAGGCACTATATATGGAGGATGATGTAGATGAGAGGAAGTTAAAGAACCCATATCTAACAAAAGCTGCAAAGAAGATCATCAAGGACTTCTATATAAATATGAGAAAGTTAGGAGAGGGAGACAACCCAATACCAGTTACAGCCAGACAGTTAGAGGCTATTATAAGGATATCCGAGATGCATGCAAAGGCAAGGTTATCAGAAAAGGTTGAGGAGAGGGATGCAAAGGTAGCCGTCGAGATTATAGAGGAGTGTCTAAATCAGGTTGCCTACGATCCAGAGACGGGGAAGTACGACATAGGAAAGATCATGGGACAACTACCTAAGTCAAAATACGACAAGATGGATAAAATACTAGAGATTATAAAGGAACTCTCTGCACTCTCTAACGATGGTTTAGCCTCAGAAGATGATATAATAGAGAGAGCCTCTGAATTTGGCATATCTGAGAAGGAGGTAGAGGAACTACTGGAGAAATTAAAGAGAAATGCCGAGATATACTCACCGAGATTTGGATACTACAGGATTACATAGGAAAACCTGCCAATAATTATAACCTGCACATAAAACCTAAGAAACTTATAATTAAATCATTTTCTGATTTAACAATTCTTTATTATTTTTATTATAAAATTTTTATTGAGATTCTAAAATAAGAAACTACTTTCTTTTTATTATCCTTATTATTTCTGATAAAAATTGAGAATATTTGTTGGGAATGTAAAATATTGGAAAAATAAAAAAATAATTATGATTATCAACTATCAGCCTCCAGAGGTACTCCTGAACATTTATAAATTTATAAATTAAGAAAAATTATATAAAGATGTGGAGACATCTATATTAGATGGTGGATGATGATCGGTGGTAGCTTCTGACCTGTGATGATTGATGGGCGAACTGACACCGTTATTTATTTTTATCTCCTTTTCTCATAACCATAGAAAATGCTATCGTTCCAACAGGCCCAGCCACAATTATAAGGAGTGCTACCGTTTCTCCAAAAGGTATATTAAATTCCTGGGAGAGCACTACTAAAAAGGTAGCTATTATTATAGCCATTAAACCTTCTCCAATTAGTACGTTGGATGTATTCCTGTGGAAACAGAGTTTCAGCGATGAAAGTGCTCCAATCATTAGGGAGAACATGGTAAAGTACAAGACATACTCGTTCATCGATATCCCTCATTGAGATATTATATTTTAACAGGATTTACCTCTTTCATCCTGTACTTAGGAATAATTCAAGGAGGATGAACAAAGAGTTTATTTTTTCAGTGTTTTTATTTTATTTTATCAATAAATTATCATATTTTAAATTTTTTATTATTAAATTTTAAGGAAATTTTACGTTAATCCTGAAATCTCACTCTCTTAAATTATCCCTAAATACCTCATAGCCCATACTATAAAAATTAGAGCCCCAAGTACTACTGCAAACCATACCCAGAGGGTTATAATGTAGTAAAGTTTATACAACCTCTCTATATTTTTCGGGTTGTTCAAAATTCTCTTCAATGGGTCTATACCTCTGTACTTTCTTTTTTTCATTCTATCACAGGTCCTATTTTAAAGAGGTAGATTGTGGTAGTAGGAAGGTGTCTCCTAACTATTCTTAACTCAGGTTTGTAGATATATAGGGAGTCCTCCTTACTGAAGGGATTTATTTCCCTTCCAAGTATTTTGGAGATTATCTTTACCTCCTCACGGCCACTGATCCTCACAGTCCCAGACTCTAAGGAGGCATCTATCTCTAAAACTATAGGTATCCTTAGATCTAGGTTGTCAGTTAAATCTTTCAGTAGATTTAACTCCCTCCTTTTTATCCTATGTCTCTTTCCATTTATAACAACATGAGGTTTTTCCTCTTCTAAAAGTTCCCTCAGTGTTTTTCTCCTAAAGTTTATATTTAAACTACGTAGGAATCTGTAGATCTCCCTATCCATATATATCAACTCCTATTTAATACTATAAATAAAAAAGTATAAAAATAATATTTAAAAAAAATTTAAGAAAATAATAAAACAGGTAGGGTGATAGAGATGCTAAGTGTAAATTTAAAGGCACTCCCTATAGTGGAAGAAATGATAAAAAATAAGGAGGAATTAAACATAGAGGTAAAAACCTTGGAGAATGGGGCAAAGGTTATAGACTGTGGGGTAAATGTTCCCGGTAGTTTCGAGGCAGGTAAGGCTTTTACAAAGGTGTGTCTAGGTGGGTTGGCAGATGTTGGTATCGCCCTAGATGAGGGATTAAACAGCGAACTGACACTACCTTCTGTGAAGGTGATCACATCTCACCCTGCAGTAGCTACCTTAGGTTCCCAGAAGGCAGGTTGGGCTATAAAGGTTGGTAAGTACTTCGCCATGGGTTCAGGACCTGCCAGAGCCCTTGCAAAGATGCCTAAGAATACCTACGAGGAGATAGGGTACGAGGATGACGCCA